>CAMYOP010000068.1 GCA_947260045.1 uncultured Desulfobulbaceae bacterium | reverse complement strand
GGCGGTTGGCTGAAGAGCTCTTGAAAGTTGAGGCGAATATGATAGGCACGACTAGTTTTTAAATTAAGCTTTTTTACGGTAAGATCTGCAAGGGTTCCAACCTGCGACAGCTTGAGGTTTACTGGGTTTTTTAGCCATATGTAACGTGTTCGCGCTAACTCGGGGCGATCTTTTTGTTCTTGGCGGCGGACCTCGTCTACGGCCTCATTGATTATTTTCATTATGTGGAATTTATCAAAAGTTAACTGAGCGTTTGGAAACTGTTTTTCAACGCCACTGATAAATGCCGGAGACATGTCACAACAGACTTCTTTAATGTTGTCAGGTTTCCCTTGGTGCTCGACCAAATTCTGTTTGAAGCGCCCGACAGTGGAAGAATCTTTGCCTTCTGTGGCAAAAAGGACTCTTGGAACTTCAAGATCAACAAACAGGCTCACATAATTGTGGCCACGCTTGCTTGAAGTTTCATCAACACCAACTTCAGTGACATCGGAATAATCTGCATTATTCAGGGCCTCATCAACGTAATGATGAAGGATACGCCATAACCGCGTATCGTGTTCATTAACAAAGGAGGCGATGGTCTTAACGGGCATGGCTTTGGCTAGTGTCATGACCATTGCTTCAAACATTAAAGTGAAACCACTCCCTGGACGAGCCCAGGGTGGTCTCATGCTGAAAGAAATTCAAGTGTCGCCAAGTCTTTTGTTCGGTATCATATGCTTTCACTTTTTCCATCCCACACTCAGGACAGGAAAAAGTGCTGCCGCGAGGAAAGTCGATATGTATATCCAAGCGCTTGTGTTGAGGATCGAAATTTGATTCTGACACCTGCCAGGGCGGTGTCAAGCCAAGGGCCATTTGTAGTAAGTCTGTATCTCTCATAATGGAAAGATACTTACCATATTTAATTTTGATTAAACAAGGGTTACCCACTCAATGCAGCGAGGAACCTTTTTTCCTAATGGATAGTTATATACCTTGACAAGGGGCCTTTTAATGGGTGACCCCGTATCTTCTTTATTCTTTTCCACAAAACTCCTGTAAATACTATTTCATCTATGATTGAATAATCATGAAGAACAATGGTTGCAGGCTCTTTATTTCCACTTTATTCCTTTAATATTGAGATAACTGGAAAGCAGGGAGTTTTAGGTAATTTCTTTGAAATTTCTATGTATTAACATTGATAATATGGACTGCAAGAAGAAATTTTACTCTGATGTGGCCCATATTGTCGTGCTTGGTTGTTGAGTACACAAAGCAAGTTAATGCCACCTAAAATCATTTTAACAAAGGAGAAAGTAATGAAAAAAACAATTACAATTATAATTGCAATTATTGGTATAGGTTTGTTTGGATTTAGCACAAATTCAAAATCTGAAAAGGTTGTGGTTATTCCTGTGGGCGCTAGCGCTAAAGCAACTGTGGCTGGAACTGACAAGCAGATTCAATACAATGACCAAGGTGCTGCTACTGGGGCAGATGTTTATTATGATAAAACAACTCAATCTATTGGCATTGGAGTAGTAACTCCTGGAGCTAAGTTGGAAATTAACGGTGAGGCGGGTACGCTAATAAAATCTGTGACAACTATAGATGATTCCGTTGGGAATGGAGCTAATAACCTGATCGGACATTATATTGAACAAAATTTCATTGCAGGCGGTGGAGGCGGAAATACTGTTCATGCTCTACACATTAACTCAAACATCACAACGGGAGGCGGAGGTAGTAACGAATATTCAGCTATTTATGTAGAAAATGGCAAGGTTGGTATAGGGACTGCTATTCCGAAATCAAATTTAGCTGTAACTGGACTACCTACAGGCACTAATGACAGTGTGACAACAGGGTTCCTCGCTGGTGCTTTGTGTATTACCACCGCTGGAGACCTGTATATTGACACTGACGGTACTTGTGCAAACTAAACAATATAGAATGCCTTGCTGTCTTATGCCTTACAGTTGGGCCAAGCTTATATTCTGTATTGAAAAGAGAAGGCTCCTAATTGTTGCTGGATAACTAAACAACCCCTCGTCTATATATAATAAAATAATAAAATTAAAATAGGGGACAGAACCCGTTTTCTTGAAGAATTTTTTCCTGCGTGGCAAGAAAAAGGTGAATACCCAATGGAACCTGTACTGTATTGTCCATAATCTGAAAAAGATACATCGATATGGAATGGCTCCAACATAACATTGAATGGACCAGCAGGAACCACTTAAAGTGAAACGAATCAGGTAAAAAACAGAGCAGAGTATAATCGCTACAACGATAGAAAAACTAAAACAAAGAGAGTCGGTAGAAAAACTAATTAAAAAAACAGCCAGGAATTTTTAAGACCTGCCTGGGAAACTGTTTTTCTACAGACTCGTTACTTGGTCGGCGTAGCGGTCGGCTCTTTACTTCGGTTTTGTGTTTTTCCTTACAGCTTTTTTGTTTTAGCAGGTGGCACTTTGAGGTGCTGGCTAACTTAATATATCAGAAAACCATAGACGATTGGAGGAAGACCATGCCAGTAGGAATAGGCGATGCGGCCCCGGATTTCAGTGGACATGATTATACAAACGACAGGCTTTTTACCCTCTCAGACCATGCTGGTAAGGTTATCTTTCTGGCATTCATCGGCTATCTCTGACCACGCTGCGCCGCGGAGGCTCCGCGGTTCCAGAATTTATGGACCAAGTACGGTGGCGCGGTTCAATTCGTCATGGTCAATTTGGCGGACTCCACCCCCACTTTTCCCACCGCAGAAGAAGAGCTTGAGAATTTTATCAGTACCCACGGCATAACCTTTCCAGTCCTTCATGATCCTGACTGGGATATAGCTTTTCCCTACTTCGGCGGCTCAATTTCCTATCCTAAAATTTTTATCATTGGGGCGGATATGGTGGTCAGGGCCAATGGGCCGGAACTGGAAGGGGCTACATTTGCCGAAGATTTTTTGGAAGGGCATATTTTGGATGTCGTTCATACCCGTGATCCTATTGATGTGGAAATGATCATGGACGTCTCCAGTAGCATGAATTCCTCCTCTCCCAGCGATCCGGGCGGGGATTCAAAATTAATCATGATGCGGCAGACCGCTGATATGGTCACCAATTTTTTAAATGATCATGGCCAGGTGGACGATCGGATGGGTTTGATTTGGTTCACCGATGATGTGGAGGAATATGTTGCTCCGTCCGGCGATAAGCTTATTTCGGTGCAGACCGATACCCTTGATCTCAAATCGCAGATCGCTTCCCACGGAACCGGGGACTGTACTGCTATGGGAGCGGGTCTGCAGACTGCTTTTACGACCCTTTCGGCCAGTGCCCATAAAAAGTTCGCTATCCTGTGTACTGACGGCATGCAGAATGTGGAGCCCAAGGTCACAGAAACCGCTGGTCATCTGGAAATAATCGATAGCGGTGGTTATCTTTGCGGGGGGCACTCCAGCGTGGCAGAGCAGCCTGGAGTCAATATCACATCCTATAATACCAAGGTACACACGGTGGGCATAGGTATCACAGCCAGTTATGAAGGGCTGCTGCAGGAAATAGCCAACCAGACGGGTGGTTTCTACAAGGGAACCCACGATCCGGAAACCGATCTTGATCTTATCTATTTTACCAACCTTGCCAATTGCATGGCTGCAGGCTCACCAAGCGTGATCCATCATAACGCCGGAGAGTTCTTTACCAAGGAGTGTGAAACAGTTGAGAGTTTCTGTCTTAATCGGTCGGCCCGGAAAATCACCGTAATTTTGTCCTGGCAGAAAAAGTTCGAGCATGACCTGACCTTCTGGCTTCGTGCGCCTGGAGGTGTTTTGCTCAAACTTGATCGTGAATTAAAACGGTATGGCACGTATTGCATGGCTACCATCTATTTGCCACGGCATCAGAACGGTGGGGCCATATCCCATGTGGGGCAGTGGCATATGATCATCCGGGGTGAGGCGGAAAATGGCATGGCCAAATACCATGCAATGGTCATTGCCGAGGACAAGGATGTGAAAATCCAGGTGGATTACCCACGAAAATCGTACGAAGTCGGGGATGTTCTGCCCATCAAGATGCGCTTGATGGAAATGAAAAAACACATCAGTGAAGTGCAAGAAATTATCATGGAAGTCAGTCAGTTGCGGGCCCCGTTAGCCGAACTGTTGGCTAACTATAAGATATCACAGTATGAATTGGAACGATGCTGCACCTGTGCCACTGCTAAGGGGAAATCCTCTATGGATCCATTGTCTGCAAAGCTGCATGCCATGGAGGTTGATCCCGAGTTCAGCCACATACTGAAGCCTGTCAGGAAAAAAAGATCCCTCAAAGAAGGCACTCTGTCGTGTGAAATCAATAAAAAGGAAATTGTTCTGCCAGTGTCTCTTCGGCAACCTGGACTCTGTTCCTTCACCATTACACTTCGTGCCGAAACCAAAGAGAGCGGTCCTATTTGCCGTAAGGAAATGGTTTCCGTTTTTGTCGGGGCTGGTAAGGCCGATCCGGAACGAAGCAGGTTCCATATCATGGAAACCATGGATCGGAAACGGAAAGGAGCGGTGATCAGCTTTACTCCCAGAAACAGCCAGGGGCATTTGTTGGGGGCGGGGCTTTGCAGTGAGCTGCGGATCAAGTTGGGCAAGCAATTTTTGAAGGCAAAAGTGGGAGACCAACTAAACGGCACTTATCGCGCTGAATTTATTTTGCCGGATAAAAAAGTGACCAAGGGAAAAGGTACGGTCATCAAGTTGTTTTTCCAGGAAAATGTTGTGTGGGAGGGAAGATTATAAGGAATCAGATCCTTTGAGGGTCAGTTTCAGGAAATGGTGTTTGGCTTGCGTTATTTTGTTATTTGATGTTTTGAAAGGTTGTCATATTGCAATTTGACAGCCTTTTTTATGTCAGGTTTCCGGGCAAGTATTAGGATGCAGAAACAGAGATGTAAACCCTTAGTTAAAAGTTGGACTTTTTTTCACCTGTAGATAAAGTTAAGATTGCCAAATAGAAGGTACTAATATTCCCTTTATCACCAAACTTGAAATCCCTACTGTATCTGGTTATCAAAGGTCAACATTTCTATTAAGTCTTGATTACCATGCGGTGATTTTTGAGGATCGTTAAAAAAAATACGAATTACGCTCAAGGTTCACAATAGGTCCACAATAACAAAAAAATCACTTAGCTGAAAATGGCTAAGTGGTTGATATGTTTGGTGGGCGAGGTGGGATTCGAACCCACGGCCTTCGGCTTCGGAGGCCGACACTCTATCCAGCTGAGCTACCCGCCCGTTGGGGAATTTTATTTGCTGATTAAAGCTGGGCCAGCTTACTCTTTCAAATTCTTTTTTTCAAGGGATGAATCCAGGGCTGTATTGTCTGCAAGGGAATCCATATATTCGTCCCATTCGACAGGCAGCAGATTTTTTTTCTGGGTATTACATTTCTTACAGCAAGGCACAAGATTGTCCTTAGTGCTCCGACCACCTCTAGAAAGCGGGACGATGTGATCCATGGTCAGGCTTTTAATACCCACATTTTTCATGCAGAAATAGCAAGCTCCAGATGAGGTTTTTTGTTGCCACCATCTAGTCTTGCGCAGTTTGCGGGCTTTTGCTTTTTCCGCGCGTATTATTTTTTCATCAATTGAATCGAGTGAGAAAAATTTGTCATACTTGGGCATCAACAAGCTCTCCGCGAAGAAGTTGACGGGCCTTTCCTACCAGGAATAAGGATCCTGCAATGCAGATGAGATCCTCAACCGATGCTTGCTTTTCAGCATAGCGTAGCGCTTCTTCCACTGTGGCCTTGCAGGCGGAACGTTCTCTCAGGTTTTCAGGGAGAATTTGCCGGAGCATCTCTGGTGGCGCTGACCGTTTACTCTCTGGCTGGGTGAGGATGATTGTATCGGCCAGTTCGGCAATGGTCGGCAGGGTTTGTGAGAGGTCTTTGTCGGCCATGGCTGCCCAAATTAAAATGAGTTTTTGTCTGGGGAAAGAGCTTTCAAGAGCCTCTTTCAGGGCATCTACTCCTGCGGGGTTATGGGCACCATCCAAGAGAAAATGCCTCATAAAGCTGGAATATTCGAGAGGCCTTGTATCTGTTGAAAGATTATCCCTTGTGTCCATCCAAAATTCTTCCAGTCGCCCTGGCCATCTGACATGGGTTAAGCCTGTGCGAATCTGTTCTTCTGTAACTGAAAAATTATGATGTTTTTGGAGAAGTTCAAGAACCGCTAAGCTGACAGCAGCATTAGATACCTGATAATTTCCACTGAGAGAAAGGGGGAGTTCGTGCAAATGAGCTGTATCCTCTGTTTTGGGCTGCGATATTCCTTTATAATACCAGCTGGTACTATTTTTTTCTGTGCTGGAGGTGAAATCTTTACCCAGAAGGTAGAGAGGGCTTTTTTGTTCCTGACATTTATTTTCGATTACAGCCAGAGCGATATCATCATTGATTCCACTGACAAGGGGAATATCCTCCTTAATAATCCCTGCTTTTTCTCCTGCAACATCGGCCAGAGTGTTGCCCAGATATAGTTCGTGATCCATGGAGACATTTGTAATAACTGACACTAATGGGGTGACAACGTTGGTGGCATCGAGTCTGCCACCCATTCCAACTTCAAGGATTGCTAAATCAACTTTTTGCCTGTTAAACCAGAGGAAGGCCAAGCTCGTAGTAAATTCAAAATAGGTGATTTGTTTGTCACCAAGAACCTCTTTTATTGTAGATGCTTCTGCGGCAAAATCTTTTTCCGAGATATAGCTGTCGCCAATCCGAAAACGTTCACGTACTGAGCTGAGATGAGGAGAGGTATAGAGCCCAACCTTGTAACCAGCCTTGGACAAAATAGTGAGTAGGGTAGAGCCCACAGAGCCTTTGCCATTGGTGCCGCCGATGTGGACACAGGGGAGATTGTGTTGAGGGTTGTCCAGGGCTCCGAGGAAATGATTCATGGAGTCCAGGCCCAGTTTTATTTTATGAAATTGGAGCTGGTCCAGAAATGACCAGGCTTCTTGATAGTTCATGAGTTTAAGTCTAAGCGTTGAAGTTTTGAAGTTGAAAGTGTTGAAATTACCGCCTTTGCAAGTGATGTTCAGGAATAAATACTTTCTGTGGTAGAAATGAGATCAGTCTACGATACGATCTCCAGGTTAGCGTAATCCAGGTGGAGAATTTTATCGCCGTGCCTGTCAAAGGAAACTTCTACTCGTCTTGGTCCTGGGATGTTTTTTACCTGGCCTGGTCCGAAAAAAGGATGCCGCACTGTCATCCCTGGATAGAGTTCTTCATCTGCTTGGCGTTTTTGTTTTTTCATGCCCGAGGAGTGGAAGCCTGAGCCACTTGATCGGTTTGTGAAAACAGAATTTGAAAAGGAGGAGGTCTCTTGCTTCAGTTCATATTTCCCAGGGCTTATTTCTCGTAGAAACGGCGACATGTCAGCACGTTTGAATTTGCGGTCAGGTGTCATCAACTCTCGGGGATAGGTGAGGTATACCTGTTTTTTTGCCCTGGTTGCTGCAACATACAGTAGACGACGCTCCTCTTCCCATTGTTCACCAGGTGTGGAGTTCTGGTGAGGGAAACGACCTTCAGCAAGGCCGAGTACAAAGACAGTGTCCCACTCCAGGCCTTTGGCAGAATGGATGGTGGTTAAGATCAGCTTTTGACTCGAATTGTCATCACCCTCTGTCTTGTCTAGTTCTGGAGGATCAAGAGCTGTATCATCAATAAATGACTGAAGATCACCATAGCCACTGATCAAAGACTGAATCTGGTCCAGTTCTTTTTTTCGTTTGGGATAATCATCATAGTATATTTTTTCAAAAATCGGTTCGTAATACTCCATTATAAGGTCGAAGTGAGCACTAGGTGTCAATCCCTTTTGTAGTTGTTTGCCAAGTAGAGTTAAAAGTGCTTCAAATCCCTTTTTCCAGGCTGGAGCAGGGCGATATTTTGTTAGCTCAGCTATGGGCTCATCACTGTTTTGAATTGAGGCGAGGATCTTTTGTGCTGTTTTTGGGCCCACCTTATCCAGTTGCAGCAGGATGCGATTCCAGGAAAGATGATCCCAGGGATTCACCAGCACTCTAAAAAATGAGAGCACATCTTTAATATGAGCTGATTCCGTCAGTTTGAGGCCTCCCCTTTTCTCATAATCAAAACCATGGCTGGTAAGCTCCATTTCCAGTTTGTAAGAATGGAAGCCGGAGCGAAAGAGCACTGCTATTTCGTTTAGCGGGATGTCATCTTTCTGGAGTTTTTTAATTGTTTCAACAATAAAGCGGGCTTCACCCCCTTCATTTTTGGCAGGGTAGATAACAGGTTTTTGTCCACCTTCACTTTTTGTGAAAAGAGTTTTGGTAAATTTTTCCTGGGCCTGGGCGATGATTGAGTTTGTCAGGCTTAGGATTGGCTGGGTGGAACGGTAATTTTCTTCAAGCTTAACAATGCTGGTTCCTGGAAACTGCTCTGGAAAGCGCATGATATTGTGAAAATCAGCGCCCCTGAAACTGTAAATCGACTGGGCATCATCACCAACGACCATGACGTTATTATGAAGGTTTGCCATGGAGCGTACAATAGCAGCCTGGGTCAGATTGGTATCCTGGTATTCGTCAACAAGAATGTGGTTAAAGCGGGCAGTGATTTCCTCTCGGGCAGCTTTTGACTCTTTTAAAAGACGCTGCCAGTTTGTGAGCAGGTCATCATAATCCATAAGAGCGTGATTGAATTTGAATTGGAAATATTCTTCCTGGATACGGTGGAGATCGTCTACAAATTCAATGAGATGGGGGTGGCTTTGATACACTATGTCTTCAAGTGGGATAACTTTGTTGACAGACCCGCTGAGCAGGTTCATAATCATGCGTTTTGAGGGAAATCGTTTGCCAGCACCAGAGAAACCGAGTGATGATTTCAACAAGTTGATAATCCCTTCTGCATCGCTTCTGTCAATGATGGTAAAACCAGCACCAAAACCAAGGTGATGGCCATGCTGGCGAAGCAGCATGTTGGCAGTTGCGTGGAAGGTCCCACCCACAACGCGCCGACAGGACTGATCTGTAAGACGGCTTGCCCTCTGTAACATTTCCTGGGCTGATCTTCTGGTAAAAGTGAGCAGCAAGATGGATTCGGGCGCAATATTTTGCTCTATGAGATGCGCCATGCGGTAGACAAGGGTTCTGGTTTTGCCGCTGCCAGCTCCGGCAATGACAAGAACTGGTCCGCTGCCATGTGTGACAGCCTGGCGCTGGGAGTCGTTGAGAGAATCGTAATCCAGTGCAGGAGGCTGGGCAGAGCGTGCCTTTTTATCGTCAGGGAAAAGAGAATATTGCATGGAGGCTATGTACCATAGAGTCAAATCTGCTGCAATGGAAGTTCCTTTAGCTCCTTTTCAGGTTGAAGAGCATGTTTTCTTGCCTTACAATTAAGGTATAATATTCTTTATAGTAAAGTATTACTCAATTTTACCAGCGGATTAGACTATGCCTTCTGTACGAGTTGGAATTATAGGGACAGGAATACATGGTTCGCGCTACGCAAATCATATAATTAATGATGTAGAGGGTTTGGACCTGGTTGCTCTTGCCAGGCGATCAGATACTGGCAAACAGCAGGCTGCTGATTGGAATGTTTCCTATTATTCAAAATTTCAGGATTTGATTGCAGATGATAGCGTTGATGCTGTCATTGCTGTTACTCCACCAAGCCTCAATCTTGAAATTGCCAAGTGTTGCATAGAGGAGAGAAAACCGCTCCTGCTGGAGAAACCTCTTGCCATAAATGGTGCTGCTGCAGGAAAGATTGTCAGACTCTTTAGAGATCATGATCTAAAGCTGACAGTAGGCCAGACACTTCGTTATAATCCAGTTGTTTTAGCGCTCAAGGAAAACATTGGTCGCCTTGGCACCCTGTATAGTATATCTGCCAACCAACGCTTGGAGCCGTCAAGCCTTGGCTGGCACGAAAAGATTGAACTTGCAGGGGCAGGGGTCAGTATTCATACTGCTGTGCATGTGTTTGACACACTTCGTTTTATCAGTGGCAAAGAAATAAAGCGTGTGGTAGCTCATGCCGCTAAACATCATAACTCCAAGCTGGAGGATCTCATCATGATTTTGCTTGAGATGACAGATGGTGTTACGGCAATAGTTGATTGTTCAAAGGTTGGCGCTGCCAGATCAGGACGGTATGAATTTGTCGGACATGATGGGCAGTTATGGGGAGATCAGGTCCATAACAGATTGGAACTTGTTCAGGGGACCCATTGCATGCAGCTTGGAGATATCGTTCCAGCTTCAACCATAGTACCACTTCTTACCGATTGGCAGAAATATCTCGCTGGTGAAGGTGATAATCCTATCACGGGTGAGGATGGCCTGAAAGCAGTGCAGGCCTGTGAGGCCTGCCTCCAGTCAGCTGCCACCACAAAGTGGGTTGATGTTGAACAGGGTTGAATTTCGTTTTTTCCTGGTAACGTTTTCTTATTATTATCTAAAATGAAAATACAGCTAGATTGCTTACGATTTGTTGCGCTGCAATGATAGTTGACACAAGCGACATATTTTACTAAATTGTTTGGTTCGTAATTTAGTTGGCACCTACCCCTGAAGAGTCTGTTTGTCTACTTTCTAATTAGTATTTGATCTACTTGTAGAAAAACACATGAAATACTAAGGAAGTATGTTTGTGAGTACTTGGGGAAATGAGAGTTTTTAAATTTTATGATGATACACGAGATATGAATACAGGAAGATTTGCAGAGATTTTTTCAGACCAGACAATGAAAGAACTGTTCCCTGCTGAACGGGCAGATAATTTTTTTGAAGCACTCTTTGGTGATGCCGATGAGGGTTCCTATGATATCCATTTAAATTACAATGGGTTTGATAATCGCTCTTCAACGCTGCGTTTTCAGCTTGATCTGGTTGAAAGACCAGGCCATTGTCTCGCCTGCAATATGACCTATGGCTTACCTGAAGTTTTTTCCAGGCATCCTGTTATTAATATTAAAGGGATTGTTTCAGACGTGCAGGAAAAACTGGGAAAAGAATTGCAGTGTGAAAGCTGGCGCCTGGGTCATACAAGTCCGAGGCTACAGCAGAACCTCCGCGCGCTTTGGCCTGATACAGCATATCATCCGCTTTTTCCAGCCAGGTCTCGGTGCTCATTTGTCTGTCCCATTCTATCAGGCCTATACTGAGGCCAAGTCTTTCAGTTCCTGCAAACACGTCCAAATCATCTACTGCTCTGCAAAGTCTCTCACAGAGAATTTTCGCCGCCTGTAGATCAGTATCGCTGAGTACAAGCAGAAATTCATCTCCACCCATGCGTACCAGCAGATCGTTGACCCGAATTTGTTTCTGCATGGCTCTTGCGACTTTTTTCAAGACCATGTCTCCATACATATGGCCTCTTGTGTCATTTACCAGTTTAAATTTATCCAGGTCCATTGCGGCAATGGTCACGGGATTTATCTGACGACGAGCTCTTTCCAGAATTGAGTCAATTTGCTCGCTAAAAACAAACCTGTTTGGAAGTCCTGTCAGGCTGTCTTTTCTGGCTTGCTGGGAAATTTCTTCGTACTCAAGGGCCTTATTCAGGGGCTCTGCAATGGTTGCAAGAGAATCGTTTATGAGGTCCATTTCTGCTCTGGGGATGGAAAAATCTTTCCGCAAGAGAAGGAGTAATTTACTGTTTTCATCAGATTCCAGGAGCCATCTATGTACGTGATAATTTTTTGACTCGTAATCCTGTTCAGCCTGTTCAGCAGATTCTAACAAACAGGTTTCAGCCGTTTCTATAGCCTTTCTTCTGTCCGGGCCATGGTTTGAACAGTAAAGATGCATCCGTTTGCGATTTGGATTATTATAGCCAATCAAGAGGTGTGGAACATATTGCGAGAGCCAGACAGAATAAGTTTCAAGCATGGATGGGAGATTAACAACAGCGGCAATCCTACAATATAATTCATTTACTTTCTGGAGTCTTTCAGATTGGCGTCGGTAATAGGAGAGTTCGGAAAGGAGCTGGTCGATATCTGTATGATGTCCTGTATTATTAACACTTTCAAGCATAGCCTTTGCCCTGTATTTTCATTTGTCTGCTGCGTGTAGAGTGTTTAGTATAAATATTTGTACTTGACAGGTTTGCTTGCTAAAATTATGCCATTTTTTCATATAATCTTTTTTTCTTTTTAATATTAAGTGGTTGCGTGAGTGGCGTGCTTGTGTTTTTGCTTTTGTGCTGAAAATAAGAAAAAAATGTCATAAATGTGACATGCTTGAGGCTTCCCTGTCCTTTTCTTCCATGTTGGTCGGTAAGCAAATAAACTGGTTCATTCATAATGTTTGATTTCCTCCTCGATATATCACCTGTGTTGAAAATCCTTTTGGTTTTTATTGTGATTCTGATTGTTAACAGGTTTTGGATTTCACTTGGGCTTGCCCTTGCCCTTGGCGGTGGAATGCTGGACCTCTGGTCTGGAAAATCTATTAGCCAGATCTTTATTGATTATGCAGATGCGTTTATGACTCCTGAACTGTGGCTGCTCCTTATTAATATCTCATTGGTACTGGAATTTGGCTATTTCATGACCCATGAGAAAAACTCTGCTCTTATCCTACGGGCCAGTCAAAAGATTGGGGGGCAAAATGGTCGGGCTCTTAGCCTTATTATAATGCCTGCAGCAATCGGCCTGGTACCGATGCCTGGAGGAGCCTTGTTTTCAGCACCGTTAGTAGGAGAGGCTCTAAAGGACAGAGATGTGTCACCACCATGGAAGGTTATGGTGAATTACTGGTTTCGTCATGTATTTGAATATTGGTGGCCTCTTTATCCCGTTGTCCTGTTGACGCTTTCTATTTTTTCTGTCAAAACCTGGCAGTTTTTTCTTTTCCAGGTTCCCTTTACCCTTGTCAGTCTATTGGCTGGCTGGTTTTTTTTGATTCGTCAAAATCTTGACTTGCTCTCTGATGCGCCCAATAAAATATCAGGTGAGGGTGGTCTGTTCAATGTATTATTACCGATATTGATTGTGGTATTTTGTACCTTATTACTTCCTATCGCTTTTGGATCACTTGCACCTCAATTTTCACCAACCATGCATAAACTCCTGGCGATGTTCAGTGGTCTTGTCGTAGGCCTGAGTGTTGTCGCTTGGTCCACACGAAAGCAAAAAGATAGACCCTTGTTTACTTATTTGTTTTCAAGAAAAACAGGTCATGTGGTGGCTATTTTAGCAGGAGTAATGGTTTTTCAGGAAATGCTGAATAGTTCTGGTTTGCTGCCACTTGCTGGGCAGCAGCTTCTTGACTCTGCTATCCCCGTGGAAGTTGTTATCTGTTTTTTGCCCTTGCTTGCTGGCTTTGTTACAGGAATTGCAGTTGGCTTTGCAGGACCTGCATTTCCTCTGGTTGTTGGATT
Source organism: uncultured Desulfobulbaceae bacterium (assembly GCA_947260045.1). Taxonomy (GTDB): domain Bacteria; phylum Desulfobacterota; class Desulfobulbia; order Desulfobulbales; family Desulfobulbaceae; genus CAMYOP01. The sequence goes on along the minus strand of CAMYOP010000068.1, from coordinate 2,992 downwards.
TGCAGCAGCAGTTCCTCAAGTCTCCGAACTGTCAGCTTTAGTGCTGGCTTTTAGTATGGGGTATGCAGGCATGATGTTATCACCTGTTCATTTGTGTTTTGTCCTGACTAGGAAACATTTCTCTGTAGGACAGAGCGCACCGTATTATTATTTAGTTCCATGCGTGTTAACCGCTATTGGCTGGGGAATTATTTCGCATATCTTTTTACGAACTATAGGGTGGTAAAATGCTCGAAAAAATGCTTGGTCAGTTTTTAATGCTTGGCTTTGAAGGCTGTTTTATAGATGAATCGCATTCCATTATAAATGACATTGTAGAGAGCAATATTGGTGGTGTTATCTTGTTCTCCCATAATGTTAATGGGAGTCGCCAAAATATTGAATCTCCTGATCAGCTGATAGAGTTGACCACCAAACTCCAAAATTGTGCTCCAACACCGCTTCTCATAAGTGTCGATCAGGAAGGAGGGCAAGTGTGCAGGTTGAAAGAGGCTGACGGTTTTCCTGCTACCTTTTCAGCGGGAGCTCTGGGCAGGCTCAATGATGTTGATCGTACCCGGCAACAGGCAAGACAGCAGGCAGAAATACTCAGTGATTGTGGTATTAATTTTAATCTGGCGCCAGTTGTTGATTTAAATATAAACAGCGCAAACCCTATTATTGGAAAATATGACAGAAGCTTTAGTGCTGATTGTGGGATAGTGGTCAAACATGGATCTGTATTCATAGAAGAACATCATAAAAAAAATATTGCCTGCTGCCTCAAGCATTTTCCAGGTCATGGGAGCAGTGGTACAGATTCACATTTGAATTTTGTTGATATCACTAAAACTTGGCGGGAAGACGAGTTGCAGCCCTATGTTGACCTTTTTCAGGCTGGCTTTGGAGATGCCATAATGACTGCTCACGTGATTCAGAAAAAACTTGATCCTGCTGGTGTGCCGGCAACCGTTTCTTCGGTACTGATACAAAAGATTCTCCGGCAAAAATTAGGTTTCCAGGGGGTCACTCTTTCAGATGATCTGCAAATGAAGGCAATAAGTAAATTATGTGGTTTTAAAGATGCTGTGCAGGCGGCAATTCTGGCAGGGGTTGATATTATAATAATAGGTAATAATTTACTGCGACAGCAAGATTGTGCGGCAAATGCAGTCATGGCCATAAAAGAACTTCTTGATAATGGAAAGATATCACCAGTCGAACTCGAAAAACGACTAGACAGAATCAGTCTTTTAAAAGGGAAAATTAAGGGCACTGTGGAGTGGAAGATTCCTCCTCTTTCCAGTTGTCATGAAACACGCTCTACGGTATAAGGTCTCCATTATGAAAAAATTACCAAAGCATATACAAGAAGATGGGTGTAAGGCACAGATAGATTACCCCTGTCAATGGCAATATAAAATTATAGGGACAGATAAGACACAGTTGCTTGAAGCTGTAAACGCTTGTGTGCAGGGACAAGACCATACTCTCACTGAATCAAATGTAAGTAGCGGTGGACGTTACCTGAGCATGAGCCTGGAGATGGAAGTGACAAGTGAAGAACAACGATTGTCGCTTCATAGACAACTAGCTGAGCATCCAGCTGTAAAGGTGGTTTTATGATTCAGGATATACCCTCAGAAAAGAGTGAAGAGTCGCCTGGTGGAAATATTGATAGTCGGATATTACCCGTTATGCGGGAGGCTGTTACCCTTGTCCAGATGATTTTTTTCGGAGAGTTGAAAAAAGATCTGGAAAATAGACATAATGAACTTTCAGGGCAGGAGAAAAAGTGGCTTACGGGTTCTGTGGTCAATAGTTTGTTTGGTACTGTCAATAACGATCCCCAGCTTTCTGCTTTTGCAGGCAAACATAGGGAGACAATTGAGGATGAGTTGCGGTCAATTAAAGATAAATTTCCTGAACTCTTACCCCACCTGACCGATGCCTTGCGTATGCAGACGCTCTGCGATGAAACTGACGGAGTCAATTCTGTTCCCACCCTTCTTATGGCCCGGGAATTAGGAGTTCTGCAGGAGGAGAAGAGTCTGCCCATGCCTTCTACTTTTATGATTGGAGTGCGAAAACTTGGGGTGAAGTTTGGTGTTGTCTCACAATTGAATGCAGAGCAGACAAGTATCCAGTAAGGAGTTCTTTGAATTCTCAGGTAGTTTACCTTTAGAGAAGATTGTAACGTTTGCTAATCCAAACTGTTTCATTGTAATGCCATGATATATAGACGTTTTGGCAAGACCAATATAAATATACCTGTTTTTTCATTGGGGATGATGCGTTCCATGCATTCCTGGCAGGATATGCCCCTAGAGTTCATTCCTGTAAAAAGTCAGCAGAGCCTGCAGCAACTGATAGACAGTGCCCTCACTGCCGGTATAAATCATATTGAAACCGCCAGGGCCTATGGCAGTTCTGAGCGACAGCTGGGAGAAGTTCTTTCAAAATATCCCCGTAATCTGTACATCCTCCAGACAAAGGTGATTCCTTCAGCAGATTCCGAGCTGTTTCGGGCAAATATCCTTGATTCCCTTTCACGCCTTCAGGCAAAACGCGTTGACTTGCTGGCCATACATGGCATCAATGATTTTCGTACCCTTTGGCATGTTTGCCGAAAGGGTGGTTGTCTTGCTGTTGCCAGAGATTTACAGGAAAAGGGGCTGATTGGTGCCATTGGCTTTTCAGGGCATGGATTCCCTGAGGTTATTTTGGAGGCAATTGCCTGTCAGGAATATGGTGGCTTTGATTATATAAATTTACACTGGTATACAATCTTTCAGGTCAATGAGCCTGCCCTGGAAGCTGCTGCAGCAAGCGATCTTGGAGTTTTTATTATCAGCCCGTCTGATAAAGGCGGTATGTTATACAGCCCACCAGAAAAATTAAAAAAACTCTCCCAACCTTTCACTCCAATGCAGTTTAATGATCTTTTCTGCCTGGACCGGCCTGAAGTCCATACCTTGAGTATTGGAGCTGCAAGGGCTTCTGATTTTCAGGA
>CAMYOP010000067.1 GCA_947260045.1 uncultured Desulfobulbaceae bacterium | reverse complement strand
AAATTATTAACCACGACCACATTACAATACCAAAGCATAGCAGGCTGAAAACTTGCCAGCAGGCCAAGGTAATCAATTTTGTTGTCATCAGAATATTTATATTCGGCAAGGAGAGTCAAAGAATTTGAAAAACCGTATTCAGCTCCGAAGATAAATTCCGTATACCGCTCACCTGTGTCCCGATTATGGAAGCTGCCTCCTTCACTGCGCAGCTCAATACCTGTTTCCAGGAGTTGTCCTTCAAGCTCCCAGCCAATAATATCCTGGTCACTTTCCTCGTCCCACAGACCAACAAGTGCTAAATCTGCATATTCAAGATAGCCTTTTAGCCGAATTGTTCCGATGCCTTCAGCAAGAGTGACATCCAGGTTCGATAATTCGCTGAGGGCATATTCGTAGCGAATGGAATCAGTCCCTTCGCGTTCATCGGTTTCAATTGATTCGGAATCAATGGGGTTAAAAACATCAATTGGATTCCAGATTCTGCCTACACCTAAAGGTATTCGCTGTTTGCCAATGGACCAGAAATGCTCTATGCCTCTATACTGAAAATACGCACGGTAAAGAGAAGTTTTATTGTTTAGGCTGTTTGGACTGGTGATATAGAGACTTTCGTTGTCTACAATGATCTTTGCAACGATATCAGCATACTGTTCATGCTCAAGGGTAAGGTCTACCCGCAAACGGTTATAGTCGATAGTATGCTGCTGTTCTTCATAGGCCAGGATGTTGGTATTTTCAACGGCAAGATCAGGTACAAAACCTATAAGACCTGCGGCCAATATGCTAGCTATGCCGTTCATTGGCAATCACTTCACCATCTTTGAGAATAATTGAATGTCTGGCCTTGCCTATAACCATGGGATCGTGGGAAGAAAATATGATGGTGACTCCTTCATCCTCATTGAGTTTCTGCATCATATCCATCAGTGAAGCTGCTGTTTTGGAATCCAGATTGGCAGTTGGCTCATCTGCCAGGATCAGTTTCGGCGTCGGAGCAACAGCGCGAGCAACAGCAACTCGTTGCTGTTGTCCCCCACTTAACTGGTTGGGAAGCTTATTAATAAGGGTTTCAATACCAAGTTTTTTAGCAACTTCCAGGCTACGATCATTACATTCCTGCTGACTGCGTCCCTGCAGCTTCATAACATACTCGATATTCTCCCTGGCCGTGAGTACAGGAATAAGATTATAGGCCTGAAAAATAAAACCGATATGCTCCCGACGTATACTGGAAAGTGAATTTTCAGAAAGGCCTGTGAGCATTTGACCTGAGAGTTTTACTTCACCGCTGCTGGCATCGTCAAGGCCTCCGATAATATTTAGAAGGGTAGTTTTACCACTACCAGAAGGCCCTGAAAGAACAACAAATTCACCCTGCTCTATTTCAAGAGTAATGTCCCGCAAGGCAACGACTTCAACTTCCTTATCAGGTTGAAACTTCTTGCTTATCTGCTTAATTTCTAAAAAATCTGACATTTGGTGATATTCCTCAAATTGTATTGATTGCGTCTATCGGTTTTGTTTTTTTCAGTATGCGCAGAGGAAACAAAACACTGAAAAAGGTGGCCAAGAAAACCGCGGCCAGGGCCATGATAAAATAACTTGGGCGAATGATTGCATAGGTCACGGCATCCATACCAAATTCTTCAAAGGCGTCACTGAATACACTGAGGTCAAGACCATTAATTTTAAAATAATAGAGAGTCACAAATCCTATGAGAGAACCTAAACAAAAACCAATGAATCCCAGACAAAAAGATTCCGTAAAAATGATTGTACTAACCTGAGAGAAACGGGTGCCAATGGCCAGCATTATGCCAAACTCACGTAATCTTTCCAGGACAGAGACCAGCATTACTCCAAATATTCCAAGCGCTGCCACGCAAAAAATCAACAGATTGGTGACCAGGTTAAACCCCTCCATCATTATCCGAGACTGAAGTAAGGCAGGATAGAGTTCATCCCAGCGTTGGACATCAAGATGAGGAAATTCCTTTTTCAGATCACCTTGCAGTTCAGGAATATTGAGTTCATCGTATAGAATTACGGCGATCTGACTGACCCCATCTTTTGCTGTCAGGAGTTTACGCATCCTTTTTCCGCTCATAAACACGGCGTTCTCATCAAGGGACATATTGTTGGTTTTAAGAATACCAATTACCTTAAGCGCTGCCGCGGAAACTTCTCCCTGACTGTCCTGGGCTGAAAGAATTATTTTGGAACCAATCCGTACCTGCAACTTCTCGGCAAGTTTAAAACCAATAATTGCGCCTCGGTCCCTTTTACCAAAACTGAACTCTCCTCTGTGAAGGTAACCTGCCATTTTTCCATGTTTTTCTTCCTCATCCAGATTCACTCCAAAAATTGCTACTCCTCTGGAGTAATGAGCAGTAGCAACCAGACCATCCTGTTTGAGTCGCATAACGTGGCTCTTTACTCTTGTGTCCGAAGCCAGAAAAGTATCAAGCGCATCAATATCCATTACCCATTTAGACAAATCAGGATCAAGGCGATACCCTTCACCAAAAAGAGAGAGATGGCCACTGTCGCTGCGAATAGCGTTATTGATCATTTGTTCCGTCATCCCATCATAGATGCCTTCCATAAAAAGCAGGCCCCAGAGACTAACGGCGATCATCAAAATGAGGAGCACCGAACGAGTACGACGTCGAACCAGCGAGGCCCAGGCAATTTTAAATGTCGTTTTAAACATGTCTCATTGCCTCAACAGGTCTGTACTGGTTGATTTTGATGATGGGATAAAGCGTGGACAATACAGATAGAACGAACATCACAAGCATGTCGCGAAAAATAACAAGTGGTGCAAATGCTGTTGGCATTGCAGATACAGCAAGCCCATACTGCTTGAATTGTTCTTCATAGCCACTGAAGACGATAGGATTTAGCTGGAAATAATAGGCAAAATAGCCACCAATCAGTCCGCCTATAATCACACTAATAAGTGCAAGCAAACTGCTCTCAAGCAAGAGCATAGCGAGTATCTGTTGAGGAGTTGTGCCAATTGCCCGTAGGATGCCAATTTCATGAATTCTGGCAAAGACAGTCAGCAGGGTGTAAATCATAATGACAAAAAATATGACGATGAAAATAACGCCCAGAGTTATATAGCCAAACAGTGAATCAAGCTGCATGGCTTTCACAAGATCAGCCATGATCTGATTCCAACTGGCTGACTGATAGTCGGGACCAATGACCCTGCTAATTTCAACAGCAAGCTCTTCGGCCTTTTCTGTGCGTTTGGGTAACACTATGAAATGGGTGGCATAATTCTCGGCAGCCATGATCTGATCAAAATACTTTTTGGCTATAAAAGCCGAACCTGCATCAAAACCATACAAACCTGTCTGGAAAATACCTTTTACCGTCAGATTATCAGCTGCAAAGGAATAGTCAGCACCGTTACCGACAAAAGCCACTTCATCACCAAGATCAATTTTCAATCGTTTGGCAAACTCATGTCCAATGTAAACCTGATTGGTGTCACCTTGTGTAAGATACTCTCCCTTTAAAAGTGATGAAGCCAACCTGGAAAGGTATTTCTCTTGCTCTGGCTCAATTCCTGTAAGCATTCCACCCACTGCTTTTTCATCGGCCGAAAAGAGCACAAAAGATTCAAAGCGGCTGGCAAAATAATTTATTCCATCTATCTGGGAGAGTTTTTCCTGTATGATCGCAGCCTCAAAAATCAGGTTATCAAAACTTGGTTTTTCTCTGAAATCTTTACCAGTTATCTGAATATGGCCAGGATAGATCTCAACTGCATTTTTAATCATGGTCTGATGGGAACCATCCATCCAGGCTGTCGAGAAAACAAGCAGACCTGTGGTGATGGTTGTGAGCAGTAGTGTAACGATGGTACGTTTTTTATAAGCTGCTATATTTCGGAGGGCGAGTTTTAAGAACATACTTATAAATGACTATATTTAATCAGAATATCTCTTTAAGGCCCTTTTGGTGAAATAGGACTCGCTGACATCACCGTCAAAAACCGCATTTGAAATTTCGACGATTGTTTCGTGACCTTCCTTGTCTTTCTCCTTTGGCAGCATGAGCCATGTTGTCGGGTAAAAACGCTCGCCAAAAGGCTGCACATCAGTATAAATCAATTCACGAATAAGTATATCGTCTTCATCAAAATAATGAACAGTGGTTGGCAGGTAATATTCTTTAGAAATTTCCATGATAATTTTACCCCAGACCACAGCAGCGTCCTCATTTGGCAGCAACTCAACTTTGTAACCGCTTTCAGTTTCTTCAAGAAAATTACTGGTATAATCTTCTGTAATTGAACTCTCCCTGACCAGATCATCATTGGTAAAATCGCTACCCATCCAGCTCTGCAGCATCATTGATGCGGGAATCTTTATGGTTTTTTCGATACGTGGCACATATTGCCACATGGTGTTGTCAATCTTCAGAAAGGTGATCCCCTTATCTTTGCCTGGATAGAGAATTTTGATAAACGACTTTTTATTACCAATTGAGTAACTATCCATCTTCATGGTCCGTTTGGCCCGTTTGGTTTTAACATCCATGGATATGGTCATCACCGCAGTTTTGCCATTCAGGTTTTCTTCAACCTTTTTGATGATGTCATCTGCTGGTCCAGCAAAAGAATGTGAAAATAAGAAAAGTGAAAAAAGGATAAAGAAACAAAATAGTTTTTGCTTCATCAGCTTAGGCCTCCTCATACAGGAGTTATTATTGAATAGAACTGTACACACTACAGGTTAAGCAAATTGTTTGTTTGTTCAAATTTTGAACTTTGCCACCAGACGGGTTAAGCTTTCTGTGAGAAGCGATAGTTCTCTAGAGCTGACTCTAATATGATTTGAGCTCTCTGCTATTTCTCCTGCAGACTGGTCAACGTTTTCTGCAATTTCGTTGCCGGTAAGTGACTGCTCCCCAACTGCCGAAGCAATGGTTGTGACAATTTCGCTTACCTTATGAATGATTCTAACGACATGCTTCATTTCTGAAGATAAGTAACTACTATAGTTATAGGTTAGAGTATTATGGTTTACAAGGAGAGGGATTAGTTATTTTAAACAAATGAGATTAATACACAGTTCTAATACAAAAATTTACATTAATAATATTTTTCTAATGGAAACAAACGAAATAGAACCGACTGGCAGCGCTCAAGAAAGCTCGTTTCTGGTTCATGATTATAGAGTTCCACACCGTATTGATCTCCCCAGGCAAGCTTCCTATTATCTTTAAGCCATGCCACCCAAGTGTTGCCAGGTTGAAAATATGTTTCAATATCGATGGCTACCTCTTGGGCAAGTTTGGGGCTATGAACAATGAGAACTGTTTCAAAATTGAGATAGGCTGAACGGAGGTTGGCATTAAACGAGCCGATGTAGAGAGTTTTCCTGTCAAAGACAATGGATTTTGAGTGGAGAGCTACATCGTTTTCCTTTATTTCTGAATGTATATTTATTTTTAGCTCTTCTCTAAAAGTTCTTGCATCAGGCCGGAATTCATAGAGCTTGATTCCGCTTTGTAACATTGCTTTGCGCGTTCTGGCATATCCAGCATGATTTGTTACCAGATCATTTGCCGCCATGGAGTTGGTGAGTATTTTAACAGCGACATCTCGACTTGTTAAATCCCTGATACTTTTCAACTGCTCGTCGCTTAAGACGCAATAGGCAGACTCTATCAACACTTCCTTTTGTGAGTCACCTATCTTCCTGCTAATGGATTTGGCTGTTATGGAATAGGCATCGAGATCATTAATATCTGCTGGTACGGGATTATCATAGATTAACTCTGCCTCTGCCCACGTCATTTGTTTCAGTATTAAGTGCAAACGCTCCCTTCCCTGTTGGCTACCCTCTGGTGGACAATACTGTAGCATTTCGCTCCCATCAGATTGTTTGAGTAATGCTTGTAATTCATTTCCTGGGTTTGAATCATCAAAGGTGTCCTCAATCAAGGACTTAACAGGGTAAGACCATGAGCTGTTCCAATATGCGTCGAAGTTAGCAGCAATGTTTTTGACAATAGTGCCAGCTGCAAATATATCACGATCCCTTAAATTATGAGCCTCGGACATATCGAAATATTCATCGCCAATATTTCTCCCGCCTACAATGCCAAATACCCCATCAACAACAAAAATTTTGTTATGCATGCGACGATTGAGTCGGCTAAACTCCTTGAGAAAACCAAGCCATTTCAGCAGTCCTTTGCGTGCAAAAGATGGATTATAAATCCGAACAGTTATGTTTGGATGGCTATCAAGCAGGGCAAGCCTGTTCACATTTTCGTTGAGATTAAAATCATCCAACAAAATACGGACTTTTACACCACGTTCTGCGGCCAGCAGTAAGCGAAAGGCTAAATAGTTCCCTGATGAATCTGGATTCCAGATGTAATATTGAACATCAATAGTCTTCTGGGCTGCTTCGATAAGAGCTGCACGCTCAAGAAAAGCCTGACGGCCTGAATTTAATATATAAAATCCAGATTCTGTTGGAGAATGTTCTTTTTGGAATGGTTCAAGCAATTGGCCAAGCATAGTTTTATTTTTCAGGCTCCGTATGGAACAATACTCTTTACTGTGCTTAGCGATACTTCAAGAAAATATCTTTTTTAAGCGTTGGTTCACCGTGAAGAAAACCAAGGGAGGTCAGAAATCTATCAACTTGAATCAATGTCTCAAAAAATCGAGCTTTGTTAAAAAATGCCTGAGCCTCGTTGGCATACATCATAAGGTCACAACGGACACCAGCCTTTTCCAAGAAATTTCTATATTTTTGGGCAGAACTGACAGCGGGGTGATCATCATCTGAACTAAGAAGAATAAGGGTGGGTGGTGTGTTGCTGTCAATGTTATGCAAAGGTGAAATATCCTGCCAATAGTCTTTCACGAAGGTATGTCCATAAGCACCTGGCCCATTATCGATACCAGGATTAAAGAGCACCAGAGCATTGGGGATACTGCTTATTGACAAATCGTCTTGAGGATCAACAAATTTTTTCACAGAACCAGTTGCAGCAGCTATATGTCCTCCGGAATCTCCCCCAGCAGCTACCAGCTTATCAGGATCAACACCCAGCACTGAAGCATGTTGCCTGATCCATCTGATGGCAGATTTACCGTCAGCCACAGCATCTGCTGGGCTTGACTTATGTTTTTTGGCAGTTCTGACCTCTGCGGCAAAGGCAACCATGTCTCTTGAGGCTAGATATTTGCATTGAGGGATAAACTGTAACGGACTTCCTTCCTGCCAATTAACACCTGAGAAAAAAACGATGGCTGGACGTTTATCCGTTTTTTGAAAATCTGGAGGATTGAAAACATGAATTTTAAGGTCGATCCAGCCTATTTTTTTATACGAAACTGGCACCTTGGCTTTTGCTGCACACATTGAAAAGGGAGTACTTATGGAAATGATAAGAAAAAATATAATGAAAGTATATCGATTCATACAGATCCTTTTGCTGGTAATCATTCAAAGTTTGAGCACTTCAAAGAAACTGTTTCATCTGCCAGACGTATTTCCATACCCTGCCGACCCATCTCTACTGATTGTATGGAAGAATCCACTCTCGTCAGTAGAAAATGAGTCGGAAATCAGGTCAATAAGGTTAAGTAGCTGTTACCTTAATCTTCCACAGCAAGTCCACTTGGAACTTTTTCAGGTACCCATTTTACCAAAGTATCAAGACTTGGAGAGGTCAAGGATTCCATAAAGGTAAGGAGCTGCTTAATTTCACCTTCTGACAGGTTCACCTTTTTTGTCTCTTCAGGATCAACGAAAGATAAGATGTCATCCATTTGCTCAGCCCTGTAGAGTTCAGCAACATCTCTGGTTAAATGGGCGTACGGATCATATGATTTTGCAGAACCTATGGGGTCAAGCTGGTGCCTCACTGCTGATTCAAGTGTGCTATAGAGACCATCATGCATCCAGGGCCCTGTTTTCGCTACGTTACGGAGTGGTGGGGTTCGAAAACTATAAAAATACTGAGTAATACCAGTCGCTCCACCGCGTCCAGCATCCCAGGTGCCGTCAGAGCGTCCTGCTGGAATATTAGCGCCTTTTCCAGGGCCTAACTGAGGAACAGCTCTATTATGAAATACCTCATCAGTCATAAGCGGGCCAGAATGACATTTACCACAGCCGGCCTTGCCGTAAAAAAGAATCGCTCCTTTTTTGGCATCATCGCTTAATGCTTCCTTATTGCCTTGAAGATATTGATCAAAAGGCGCATCTGTCAAGGTGAAGGCCTCAATCTCAAAAGCGGCTATGGCATTGGCCGCATGACCGAATGTTAATTTTTCTGCAGGAATATCAGGATAGATTTTCTTAAAAAGAGTTCGATATTCTTCAATGTCCACAATGCGGGCAATGAGGCCATCCCACATTTCTTGCCATTCCCAATTCTTCAAGGCTGCTACATTATTCTCATGCGGATTGCCACGCATTTCATTTACCGATGTTACAGGAAACATGGCCTGGGCAGCTAAGCCGCTATCAAGATCCTGGGGGAGTAAATGTCCTGCAGGTGATAAATATTTTAGTTTTCTCCTTTCAGGGGTACCACCAACAGGTGCTATAAATTTTCCATCTTTTTTGACCATCAAGCGGCCGTCCCAAAAGAACGTGACCATATCTCCTCGATTAAAAATATCGAGTGAATTTCGTGGAATAAAAACTGGAAGGTTTTTCTCATTCTTAGGTGGGATGCGCTTGGTCATTTTGCCTTTACCGCCTTGACCAACAGAAACAGGTAAGTTATCAGAGGTTGCAGCCTCTGGCAGATGGCAGGTTGCACATGAGATATTCTTGTTGCCGCTGAGAAGTTTATCCCAGAACAAAATACGTCCCAGTTCAACTTTATCAGGATCTGTTTTGGGCTTTATAATAGGAGTTACTTTGTGCTCAGCCAGAAGATAACTGAGATGTTCATCTGGATTTGTAGGTACGCTTTGGGCATTTTTCTTATTTGGGACACATGAGCTTGCACTTAGCGTTACAATAAAAATACAGGCAATGATACTGCTTCTCTTCATTCCTAACCCCCTTCAATTTAAACCAGATAATTTTTTTGATTCCATTGAATCAGTACTTCTCTTCCACAGACAACAAGTTCATTTTCGAATTTATTTTCAAACTCTAGCTTCTACACATTTAAGGAGCAGTGTGTAAAATCTAAAGTGTGTTGATTTCTCATTGTGGATTAGTATAAAAAAATGCACTCTCGTTCAAAGAGTAAAGAAATTGGCCTTCACTCCATGGAAATTGTATATAAATAAGGCAAAAGAGGGATATTGAAGCAAAAGTAATTCTCATAGTACATTTACCATGCTGTTTTGAAACCAGGACAAATCAGTTTCGAAACGATATGTAGTAAAGATAAAACAAAAAATCATGTGATCATTTTGAGCCAAAAACGTATAAAAGTCACGAAAGAATATCTGAAATATCAATGTTATCGTTTTGATACATAAGAGTAAAAACTCTTTATTCACATAATTACAGGCTGAAAGTATTAAACCGAATCAATTTATAATTTAAACACTATCATGACACGTTGCTTAAAAATAACGCAACTGACTGTTTTTTTTCTTTTTGTATTTTTTGGCTCACACACAACCCTTCTTACCGCCTATAATTCAAAAAGTACTGACGGATTTGAAATCAGACTGGTTTAAAGTGGAAATGGTGCGGAGATGCTTATCATTTTGTCCTTATCAAAGTTTTTGAAGAACTAAACGTTTCAATTGAATACATATAAGTAATCAGCATATTTACTGTTCTAGTGATTTATACACACCTGGCAAGAGCAGTGATGAAACCCATTAAACGTAAAATTTGAACTATAAAAGGAAAAACATGAGCACAGAAACAGAGCGGGAGATTCTTCATATTTTAGAAGATGCGATCAAACGGGAACAATCTGCCCAACAACTTTACAAGCGTGGTGCTGACCTGGCAAGTGACCAGGAAGTGAAAAGAGTTTTCACAGCCATTGCTGCTGAAGAGGTGAAACACGAGCAGCTTCTTCGAGATATTTATTATGGATATAAAAAGAAACTGGGCCTGAAAATTTTGAAATCCGATGAAGAATAGGAATTACAGCAAGAGACTTTATTAGAAGCACCAGGTTAAAAAATTTCTATTGTTTTGCTCTCTTTTTATACAAAATACCAAGTGGAGAAAACGGAATTCCCAGGTGAAATTTTTATATATATGATTACCACAAAAGCTCAGTTGGAAACTAAAAAAGAGGGTACCTATTTTATTTTTCCGTTATTATTCGGGAGACTGAATAATTTTCGCTGATAATACGCGAAAAAAATTCGGTCCCCTTAGGCTTAGGAAAAATTTAGGTAAGCACAGACTCCGATCTGTCTCCCGGTGTTAACTGAGCTATAGTGGTAATCAAATTTATATATGCAATCGTTGAAATAAACGAATGTCTTCTTTCTTGTAATTTGTTTCCCTAGCACCTAAAGTTAAGAATGATTTTGATCAAGAGGGTCAACAAAAATATCTTGATGATCGTAGTTTAGAGAGAATAAATGCCAGCAAGAATAAATACAAAAAACCTAATGTATGGCTTCTTGATTGTGCTTTTCATTTGGTTTATTTTTAATTTCGGCTGGTTTGCCCACATATTTCTCCACCCAGAATTTCACCCACACCCATTCGAGAAAGACCACTTTGTTGTCGGCTCGACAACTATGTTTTTTACCTTACTACTGCTTGGCACTTTAATAATGCACAACCGAAAGCTGTTTCGTGCAGTCCAAAATCATGAAAATTCTTTT
>CAMYOP010000066.1 GCA_947260045.1 uncultured Desulfobulbaceae bacterium | reverse complement strand
CTTTTATTTTGATTCTTTATAAGTTGAAAACGTAATTTTAGGCGTAATTATCTTCAAGTTGTTGTGATAATCATTATGATATATGCAACAGTTGCAAAAAATGGATTTAAATGATGATTTTAATCTTAGCAGCCCTGATAAGTGAACTGCCCCGTAATCCAGGAAATAAAAAAAATGCTGGGAAACGTAACTTATGAACTTGGGAATTAAGACCTGATCAGTAGCAAGATTAATCTTGAGTGTCGATACGATATTTGTACCGTTGAGTTGACCACTGTAACAAACACACTCATCGGCAATAAAATTAACGCACAAAAATTGCCATGGTTTCTGAGTAGTTAACAAAAATCTGATCGCCTTTTTTCACCTTGATAAATTTATGTTTATTTTCTTTTATGCTCAGTGGCACTTTGCTTCCATCTGGCAATTTGAGAAGCAAGAGGCTTTCTTCAAGATCAATATATTCAACAAAAGCTCTAATTTCAGCAGATCCATTTTTCTTAATATCTTGATTATTGATGTTTTCAGTGTCGGGAGTTTTTTTGATTGATTCGCTTTTTATTCCTTTTTCAGGGCTGCTAAGAGTAAGGGAAAAAGATCTGTTACGTTGAACCTCAACAGTTTTTCCAACAAGGTTTGAATCAAAATTATATGCTGATTTATTAATTTTTATTGTGACAGGAATATTTTCATCACTTTGAATTGTAAGAGTACTTGCCTTGGGGTCGAGAGCAGTCACTTTACCAGTAACTCTACCTGAATCTTTCACCAGAATAGGTTTGCTATAAGCGCAAGCAGATAAAAAAATTAGGATTGCCAATAGAAAAATTATGTTGGAATTGGTAATATTCATTTTTCCTGCCCTTAGTTGCACCTATCCCAAGGAAGAGTTGACACTTTACAATTAAAAATCGAACAATGGAGATTACGAGAAGTAGAAGCTACAGCTGTTTAACTTTTTTATTGCTAAGCTCTTGTAATTGGTCAAACGTAATCTCTGTCTTGCCTTGGAACACCTGTTCAAATGAAAAATAAAAAAGTAACCAAGGCACAAATATCAGGTAGTAAATAGTAAAAAAAGGAAAATCTAAAATAAGGATTTTATGCCTTGGTGCCTTGGTTACCTAAACTGTTTAAGAGTGCCATTTTATCAAAAAGTTTAAATCTTTTTGATAGTCTATATGTATATAATAACTGCACAAACAACTGTTATTATGATCAATTTCATGATGACCAGTAATTGTTCTTTTCTCTTTTTATTCAACTGGACAACCTGATAAAACTGATTAATAAACTGTTACGAAAGAATTTGTAATCATGCAAAAATTCGAATGAGACTCCGTAACACATTATTCAGGAATAATTTTTGTGATTTTAGATCCCTGTACTCCTAATCCTGCCATCAACCCTTTTTGGCTAAAAAAGAAGACATAGATATCATCCTTGGTGGTAGTGGTTGTGATAGATTTAGCTTTACCTTCATCCATGACGACAATACTGGGGCCCACACCTATTTCCCAACCATCACTTTCGTTAAGGTGATTAAGTGCTTTTTCATTCATGAAAAACATGGCGTAGCCAAAAGTCTGTGCTCCAATCTGCAACCCATACGATGCAGCCACGCTTTTGTAATAACCTTCTGTTTTTCCATCTATGCGCAAAGCTCCTTCCCCATATTGTCCACCAATAACTAAGCCTCCTTTTATTATGTTAGGAAAAACAAGAATTCCTTTGGCAATTATAGAGAATTCTTTTGCCTTAGAATTGGTTCTGTAGAGTTTGTTTAATGCCGAATCGACGTCATTGTCGAGTTCCATTGCATTAGCAGCTTTACTATGAGCAGGTAGCAGTAATAATGATAATATTGAAATTGAAAAAATTACATACGGCAGTATTGAATTTTTCATTATAACAATCCTTTATCAGTTTATTGTTTGCCTTGGTGAAGTTTACAAAATTTACATACAGGTAATGAGATCTGCAGTTGTTCGTCGAGCAGACCTCATTGATTCTTATAATATTGAGCCCAGAAAGATCAGAAGGAGAATTTAACTCCTGCTATCACTCCATTTAAATTCAAATCATCAATCAGGCTGTCATCATCAAAGTCCCAACTTAAATACCTGTATCCCACAATAAAATCTACTTTGCTGAAATGATATCCAACACCAGTGAAAGCCTGCCAGGTAAAATCGCTGTCGCCTGTTCCTATGTCAAGGTAGTAAGGGATAAACCATTTTGCCTGGAGGTTAAGATTACCTTTTACACCGATAATCCCATCCCAGTTATCTCCATCATCAGAAAACCTTCTGTGTCCACCACCCGCAATCAAATCAACATCTGTTTCCATTGAGAGATAACGCGCACCACCCAGCACAGTGAGATTTCCTTTGTTATTATCAATAACATCATAACCAACACTGGGGGTCACTACCCAAGATTGTAAAGCAACCTCAACTCGGGTATTGGTTCCATGAACCACACCGTTTATATCGTCACTTACCTCCAGGTAAAGCACATCTGTCCCAAATGACCATTTCCCTTTCTGGAAGCCAATTGATCCCATAAAGGTAAAATCCAGTGAATCAACCAGGTCGTTTGCATCAACTTCAATCTCACTACCAGTCGCAGAATCACCTCCGATCGATGCATACCAACCATAAAGAGCGATATTTGTTTTCCAGTTATTGTTTGCTATTGAGGTTCCAGGGATTGCGATACAAACAACAAGGAACATTACAAATAAAAAGCAGGCTTTAATTTTTGTAAATTTAGTGAACAGTTCTTTTTGTAAGTTGCTTCCAGTTTTTTTGGGTACCATTTTCCCCTCCCTAACTCTTGTGTAATTACCAGTTGCATTCTCTCAAATGATCGAATTGTAAACAGAGATTTATCCTTTGTTTAAAGATGCTTTCCTTGACTTAATTGAATCTAATATTTGTATGGAATGAAATCGCCTGAAAGGAGGAAATCGTATTTCACCCGAAAGAGGGAGGAGGGGTAGGGATCTAATCAGACTTTTTTTGAATACTAAAGTGTGTGATTATTACCAGGCCTCTGAAAAAAATTATGCTGCTTTTTTACCTAAAGAGGTCCTTTCCTACACTTTCCTTTCAAAATTTTTTGTGAGGAAAGAACCTCTTTCATTTTTCAACGGCTCATAAGATATTCTGAATTGAAATTGCGATACTTATTAAATCCAGAGCAGACTAATCAAAGTAATAAGCAACCCCAATGAGAGCTTTCACGTTGTAATCTTCAGCTGATCCATCATCATCTACGTAAAGATCTTCAGATGCTCTGTCGTAATTTAAACTCAGTGAAATTGCGATATCATCACGTAAGAAATATTTTACACCACCACCTATTCGGCCAATCCAAGCAGTTTCGTCTATGTCGCCTGAATCATTGAATAAATCGTCATCATATTCTACGCCTGTCCATAGTATTCCTGCCTTCAGGAATGGTACCCAAGGAGAGTTTGTAGTGAAATTATACTCAGCAATTGCACCCAACTCATAAGAGTCAGCAAGATCATTGCTCTGAATTCCTGCAATAGCAGCTATTTCCAGATTATCCATAACGAAATAACCAAATCCGCCAATAAGGGTTAATTGATAATCCAGAGGATGATTATTGTCGTAAGATCCATTGATATGCATCTCCATAGTGCCTTTATCTAAATTTGGTTTCACGGCCGCGGATGCTGACGAAGCTGCAATTAAAGCTAAGCCAATGACAACAGGCAGAATGATTTTTTTCATGATCTTTTTTCTCCTTTTAATTTTTTTAAATGTTCGCCGTTTGGCTAAATTAAATTATTGCTGGCTTTATTAGATATGTTCCAAGCAGAGAATGAAATCGCCTGAAAGAATGAAAGTGGGGTTCACCCAAAAGAGGGAGATTGTAAATTTGAAGAAGGGAAAATTATGGAGGCTGGTAACAAAGAGTCCAGTGGAGCGATTCTAGAATAAAAACTGCTGCGGAATGATGCCTTGCGTAAAAACGATGTATGACGTTAGATATCTTAAAATAATTTTCCCAATGCAAAGTAAAAACTCTGGTTGTCGTTTTCAGCGATGCCATACCCCACAAAGAGTGGGCCAATAATAGTATCGACACCGATAAAGACACTGCCGGCCACCATGGTGTCATCCAGGCTGATTGAATTTTTATCCTGCCAGACATTCCCACCTTCAAGCGAAACACCTATATAAGTTGGGAACAAATTAAAATCGCCAATTTTATGCATATAGCCCAGTTGGATTAGCCCGAGATGTTGGCCAGACAGGCTGTCTTTGTTGTAGCCGGAAAAGTTGAAGAGTCCACCACTGAGGAAGATATTTTGCAGCGGAGCATCATCAGTAAGAGTCGTATGATAATGGGCACCCGCTAAAACGGTGTGAGCTCCGAAGGTGTGGGCAGACAAATAGTCAAACAGGAGTTGATCAAAAGCAGAGTCAGCACCCAGTTCTTCCAGGGAGTCAATATACTTGAGACTCCCTAACCTTCCTCTTGTCGGGAAATATCTATTATTGAGAGTATCAACAGAAAATTGTGCAGACCATTCCCCCTTATTGAAGTCGGTGTCATCAAGAATATCTTCCCCTGTTCGTATATCAGTATAGCCTGCTGATCTTTCTATACCCAGGCGAAATTCTCCCCAGGTTCCAAAATGTATGCCGGTTGCTACTTTGAGTCCGTAGTCTGTGACCCTATACTCTGAAAGGGGAATTCCATCGGAATTATAGATGCTGACATTATTTTTTGTATAGAAAAGGTACGGTTGCACGAAATATTGTAAATTATCACCAAATGGTTGATACAATTCAGTTACAATTCCGGGGGATTCACCAATCTGAAGAGCTGTGCGCCATTCTCCGGCTAATTTGTTCAGTGCAGTTCGGGTATAGGCAATGCCAAGGTTAAATGTATTATCTCCTTTCAGGTTGTCTGATATGGTGATACCTGTCTGCAGGTAGTTTGGCCCCCAGGATTTTTCCTTGGCAATGATGCGAATACCAGTGCTATTATTTTTATTAATGATTTCATAGCTGACGTTCTCAAAGAGTTCTAAACCAACAATCTTATCTATATTGTTTTGGAGTTTTTTACTGTCAAGTGGTTGCCCCGTCACAATATCCAAACGATGCATGAGAATTTTATCATCTATTGCAGATTGGTTGACGAGTTCAACAAAGGAAATCACAGGAGGAACCTTTGGTTTCCTTACAATTGTCTGGGTATATTCGGCATAATCCTTTTCTGCGAGGCTATAGGGCAAAAGCTTATCTTTTTGGCTTAGTGCGGCATCTTTACCGATTGGAACAGCTTTATCTGCCTGTTCGAACGAAGAAGAGGTTATGGAGCCCAGGTCGGGAATAATAAGGACGTCTTTTGGACTAAGGGTCGCGAGTTGTTCTTCAGTATTTCTTCTGGTCAGTATTCCGGTCAATTGATCCGTGACACTGATAGTGGAAACAATTTCTTCCCTGGTTAACAAAGGAGTGCTTATATCGACAACAATGACGATATCTGCTCCAAGTTCTCTGGCGATGTCGATGGGAAGATTATTGCTTACCCCACCATCGACAAGCAATTTCCCATCTATTTCAACAGGAGAGAACAATGGGGGGATGGACATACTTGCCCGCATTGCGGTAGCGAGATCGCCATTAGCAAGCACCACTGCCTTACCGGTGACTATATCTGTAGCTACTGCTCGATAAGGAATTGAAAGTTGATCAAAGCTGCGAACATCAGCCACCGGCAAAGTCAAACGTTTAAACATGAGATCAATTGCCTGCCCCTCCAGTAAACCAACGGGAAGTTTGATCTGTCCGGTATCACTGATTCCGGGTCTACTTTTGTAGAGATACAGCTCATCGTCCTTTTTGCGCCTAAACGATCTCTCTTCTCTCGGTATGCTATCCTTGAAAGCAGTCGACCAATCCGTACTGACTAAAATATCTCTGATTTCATCGGTACTCATTCCCGAGGCATAAAGTCCACCAACAATTGAGCCCATACTGGTACCGGTAATATAATCAATAGGGATGTGAAGATCTTCCAGGACTTTTATCACCCCTATGTGAGCGGCACCGCGTGCTCCGCCTCCACTTAACACTAAGCCAATTTTAGGCCGTGTCTGAGTATTGGTAATGTGCCCTGAACCGGTGGAATAAGCCGGAGCTGCAACGAGCAGGCTGAGGAACAACAAAAAAAATATAATGGAGTTTCTTTCTTTTTTATTTGCCATATAATAAGCCGAACATTATGTATTTTGTTTAATTGTCTGAGTAATAAATTTTCAGAAAAAAACACTCTGTCCTGATCTTCAGTGTCGCTTTACATCGCGGAGGCGCAACAGCTTTCATTGCCATTTTGATATACGTTTATATTACAAGTAACAGTAAATAGGATCATTGTAAATTAATTGAAGTGCTTGAACAAGGACTTACAATATGATTTTTCCGAAGAAATTATACAGATTCATTTTGCTTGTATTGATTATTGTGCAGATTACAGGCTGTACAACTAAGCCAACTGCCATTGACCGGCAGCCTTCTCTTTCATTTGATCAGCCTCAGACAACCATGCTTGGCAAAATGATAGAGCCCCGACAGTTATCTCGCACTACTGCTCAATCGGGATTCTATATTCTCAGCTCAGGCAAACAGGCTTTTGTAGAACGCCTGGCTCTTATCGAGTCTGCGCAGAAGAGTCTTGATGCCCAGTATTATATCTGGAATTCAGATACAGCCGGAACCTACATGGCACAACGCCTGCTTCTCGCCGCTGAACGAGGTGTGCGTGTCCGGATATTACTTGATGATATCAATATAAATGATCGTGATGATGTTATTGCTCTTTTGAGCAGCCATTCCAATATAGATGTTCGTATCTACAACCCCTTTGCAACCAGGAAAGGGATGGCAAAGTGGTTGGGCTTTCTCGCAGAATTCAGTCGCCTCAACAGGCGTATGCATAATAAAACTTTTGTGGCGGATGGCGCGTTTGGGATTGTTGGCGGCAGGAATATTGGTGATGAATATTTTGATATGGATCCTGAATTAAATTTTCGAGACCGAGATATACTTGCCACCGGACCAATTGTTAAGCAGATATCTAATAATTTTGATGCCTATTGGAACAGTCCCTGGTCTTTCCCGATTCATGCATTGATCAAAGACAAACCGGAACAGTCATACCTGGAAAGCTGGCTTGAAAATAATCTTGTTGCTGCCCATGATACCCAGAGCTTGTGTTATAATCCTCCGCAAGGTTTTGAGCAAGGCCTGCAAAATATCCAATCAATTTTGACTCAGATGGTCTGGGCAGAGGCTGAGTTGATATATGATCAACCAGTGCCATCAGACATTGATGACCTCAATTCTTATAAATTAACCGCGGAATCTTTAGGAAAAGAGATCAGTTTAGCTCAAAAAGAGGTTTTGATTGAGTCTGCGTATTTTGTTCTAGGTGAGGAGCAGCTAGAAAAAGCTGGAGAATTAGCGGATCGCGGTGTTCAGATAAGGGCGCTGACCAACTCATTGGCTTCTAATGATTTGCTTACAAATCATTCCGGGTATGGAAAAGGTCGAAAAGACATGCTTCGCAAGGGAATTGCACTGCATGAGTTTCGTCCTGATGCACTTTCTTTTTCAGAGTCACTGGCCAGTACAGGACGATGCGGTGAGCAGGCAGCAACCGGCTTGCATGCCAAATCAATAGTATTTGACCGCAAGACGCTCTACATTGGGTCTTTCAATATTAATCTCCGATCTGCTTATTTGAACTTTGAAACAGTGCTTGTTGTGCGCAGCCCTGAATTGGCCCAGCAAGTCGTTGATGATATTGAAACGTATCTGCGTCCTGAAAACAGTTGGGCCGTTTGGCTGAACAAACAGGGTGATTTGCGCTGGGGAACAGAAATGGGAGTAGAGAAATATAGCCATGATCCGGAAACCGATTGGCTGCGGCGTTTTCAGGTTGGCATTTTGGTACTGTTTCCTCTGGAAAAATATTTTTAGGTATTATTACTATTATTCTGATATCATGATTCCACACACCACACACCACACACCGAAAACTGTAAACCGTTAACTCTTCTACTTCGTTGGCTGATATCCTAAGCTATCAGGTTGAGGCAAGATAAAGAATAACACATAAAGGAAGGACTATAACCATGTGCGCCGAAAGATCAGTAATGGGTAACACAAGCAAGTTGTTTCTCGTCTCGATTGTAGTTGTACTCTGGCTCGTTGTCGCAGTAAGCGCTCAGGCATCCGCCCCTGATTATGAACAGCCCGGTGAGTTCAAGGCCAGTGCGATTCTTTCGCCTGGCTTATTGAAGGGGAAGTATCATTCTGTGGATGAACGAGTCATGCACGACGGATTTTTTTATCATTTCAAAGTGCAGTCCACGTTCGGTTCTTTTCAGGTTAAATCCACCAACGCTCTTTCTATATTGGTTGGTGAGCTCGAGGCCATAGCAGCCATGAAGAAGGAGGAAACCTCGAACACAGCAGTGGCTGCTGTGAAGAAGAGCGGGGAAAATACCGTACAGGGAATAAAAAATTTGTTCAACGATCCGGAATCGACCCTTGAGGGGGCTGCGGAAGGAATCGGCAGCCTGTTTAATCGTGCTAAATCAACAATCGGTCAACGTGAACTGACTGAAACAGAGGATAACAGGCTCAAACAACTTGTCGGTGTATCTAAATCCAAGGGTCAGATAGCCACCCGCTACGGAGTCAGTCTCTACTCAAGTAACAAGGTTCTGCAGGAAGAGTTGGATCGACTGGCCATGGCAGACTATCTCGGAGGGATCGGTGTCGGCCTTGCTACCAGTGTTGTTCCTGGAGTGGGAGGGCTGGTCCTGACGACCTCGGGCACTGCACGCCTCCTGAATGAGGCAATCAACAATACTCCTGCCTCCGAGCTTTGGCTGCAGAACAAAAACAAGTTGCTGGCAATGGGCATCAATGAAGATACAATTGAACTTTTTCTCAATAACCCAGTCTTTACTCCTGCACTGCAGACCGTTCTTGTTTCTGCTCTTGAAATGATGCAGGGCGTAGATAATCGTGAACTGTTTATTAAGGTAGGGCTGCAGGCAAGCGCTCCAGGCATGGCCAAGGTAATCACTGAAATGACTGTCATGTTTGCTGGTTACCACAAACATATAGCACCTCTTAAAGGCTTAACGCCTATGGCCCGCCTCGTTAAAGCAAAGAAACAGGACGGTGCTGTCGTTGTGGCTTTGCCCACCGATTACATGATCTGGAGTCAGAAGTTGGCCTCGAATGTTGAGGACATGGTACTTCAAGGCAAAAATAATAAAGTTGCCGGGTTCGAGATCTGGACCCTGGGAACGTCCAGTGAGCGGATGCGCTCGGCCCTTCAGTCAAGGGGCTGGCAAATTCATGAACAGGCACAAAATGATCTGATGCCGCAGAAAAAAGCCAAATGATACTGAAGGTTCAGTAGATGTATCGGGGGCTATTGAAGACCAACAGTGACTCACTTTCCCTGCATATCAATAAGATTATTGAACGACTGAATAAATAGTCCCAAGAGAACAGGTTGGCTGATACTTTCTTCAAGTGCAAGGACTTGTGCCCAAAGCGCCTGAAATTAACCTTTACCGTTTTCTTCCATCGGGCATAAGCCTCTCAATCAGCTTGAAAGGTGTTTTGAGAGTTCGCTCTCCTAGTTTTAGCAGATTTTTACTGACAGATGATACCGACATGACCCGAACGCTCGGGTCATCCAACTTTCCCTTAATACTGACCGGAATGTTTATCAAGTTGCCTGCCAGCAGGTAATTTGTCATAGGGATGTTTTTAATGACCCTGTCAACAGTCTTGAGAGGAGCTGCCAGTAATTCGACATTGATGGTCTCCTGTTCCAGGTCTATCTCACCATCACCAATAAGATCGAGCGAGTCGCCCTCCATAGAGAATTTTTTGATGATCAGTTTACCGTTCTGGAATTCACCCAGCATGGAAATGCTTGTATAAGCGAAACCTCCATTTGCCAGTTCGGGAAGCTTGCCCCTGACAATCTCGGTGAGGTTAAGGACTTTTAATATTCTGGCAAAAATCTTTTCCTGTTCGATTATTCCATTTTTAAACGTCAGCTCCAGTGGACCTTCTAATTTTCGGACCAGTTCATCGACTATGCCCTGTCCCCTGATATTACTTGAGATATCAAGCGAACCGGTTATTTTGCCCTTTCCCTTTGTCAGGCAGGTGTAGCTTTTGGCAAGGTCGAGGTCTATACCGTTAACATTGAATATAAGGCCGTAATTCTCACCGGATTTTGTTACTTCTCCTGACGAATCGATTCCGCAGATTTCTGCTTTGGCCACCCTCACGCGGGTATTGTCCTGGCTGAAATTGATCGTGGCATTGATTGGAGACCAGGTGAAATATTTCCATGAAAGAGAAGAGAGTCTGGTATTTATCTCTGTACCATCTGCAATCAGCATTATCTGTTCGATCTCGACTTTGTCGCCAGAAGGTAAGGGGAGCAAAACATTCTGGCCTTTCAGCTGTCCAAGAGCCGAGCCTTTCTTTTTAGTTCCTGGAGCTTTAAAAGAGAAATCACCCTCCAGTCGACTTTTGCCAAATTTCTGTTTACCAAAAAGAGTGTCTATTGTTTGGTGCTCCAGGTTCCCTGAAAATTTCAGCTTTAAATCTTCATGTTCGTAATCCATGATTAGCATGGCATCGGAATAGTTGTCTTTAATTGCACTGGTTGCTGAAAATTGCCACTGCTCAGGCTTGTTCATGGACCCTGTAAAGCGCAAATTAGTCACGTCCAGCTTACCGGTGGCCTGCTTAAAATGCTCC
>CAMYOP010000065.1 GCA_947260045.1 uncultured Desulfobulbaceae bacterium | reverse complement strand
CATTTGTAGCAAGTCTGTATCTCTCATAATGGAAAGATACTTACCATATTTAATTTTGATTTAACAAGGGTTACCCACTCAATGCAGCGAGGAACCAATTTATTATTTGCAAAACAGTAAGTATGAAGATGCTATAGAAAAGAAATTCGAGCTCAGTGATGGTGGTGCTCGTCTCCAAGGAAAAGCTCGTGATATTCTTTTTCACTGAGATTCTGTTTCATGATGCGGCTTAAGAGATCGACCACATCTTTGATTTCATCATCACTCATTCGTGGGATAAGGGCCGCCATTAATTCTTTCTTGCTGAAAAGAGCCAGAAAAGAGGCCAGTGATTCTTCATCACTGGCCCGACTCAGCCCAAAACAAATTCGACTAAAATCAATAGAATTATTTTTTTCCATAATTCAGCCTTGCAGAATCTTCCACCAGACTTTGCGGTTACGAGGACCGTCGTATTCGGCAAAAAAGACTCGTTGCCAAGTGCCAAGTTGCAGTCGCCCTTCTTCAATAAAAATGGTGAGACTGCTGCCAGTCAAAGCAGTCATGGTGTGGGAGGCAGAATTTCCTTCCAGATGTTTGAATGGATAATCCAGTGGGACAATCTCCCTGAAAGCCGCAATAAGATCATCACAAACAGCAGGGTCGGCTCCCTCATTAATTGTCAGCCCCGCTGTCGTGTGTGGATTATATGCGTAGCAGATTCCTTCAGAGACTCCAGAGTCAGAAAGAGCCCTCTGGAGCTGCTTTGTTATGTCCACAAGTTCCATTTTGGCAGTTGTGGTGACATTGAATGAACCTTTTTTCATGGGGCTCCTTCAGTTTCTCAATTGCCAGCGACCACTTTGGTCACGGCATGCTGTGGTGTATGCTTTTTCCTGCTTACCATCTATCACCGCAATTATTTGCGCTTCACGGCATACTTGTTTGTTTGTATGGTTGGTATAGGCAGGTTGAGGTGTTACCTGATACTGATTGCCAGTGTCAGGGTTGACCCAGGCAGATGTCTTGCTGGACATGCCCCTTTCATACACGTGATTTAATTGCTGGCGATCATATTTATCCATTTCGTTACCGACAATATAACCAAGCATGGTTCCCACCGCAGCACCAATTAAGGTGGCATCGGTATTATGGCCTATGGTCTGACCAATGATAGCACCACCTGCAGCTCCGCCAAGAGCTCCACGTTGGGCTTTATTCATATCTGCACATGAGGCCAGAATGAAGGTCAGTAACAGAAGAAGACTTAATCTTTTCATGATACCCTCCGCTTGTAAAAATTAAACAGAATATTATGTGACTGATAATTAGTGTGTCTTGGTTTTTGCAGGTTGGTTTTCAGGGAGTACGCTAACCGACTCAGGAATGGATTTTTCGGTTTGAACGCCTAGAGTTTTTAAATGTTCTGCCCGACTCAGGATATTTCCCTGGCCGGTTGCAAGACGTTTTTTGGCCGTGTTCCAACTGGTTAGGGATTGGTCGAGTCGGTATCCAACCTCTTCAAACGCTTCAAGAAACCCTATAAACTTATCATAAAGACTCCCAGCCTGTTTGGCAATAGCTAAACTGTTGCGACTTTGTTCGTTCTGCCGCCAGAGATGATTGATTGTTCGTAAAATAACAAGCAGGGTGGAAGGACTTGTTAAAACTACTTTTTTGCCGATAGCCCTGCTTGTAAGCTTGGGATCTTTTGTGA
The DNA here is from genome assembly GCA_947260045.1 of uncultured Desulfobulbaceae bacterium. Taxonomy (GTDB): domain Bacteria; phylum Desulfobacterota; class Desulfobulbia; order Desulfobulbales; family Desulfobulbaceae; genus CAMYOP01. The sequence continues at coordinate 9,234 of CAMYOP010000065.1, read as the reverse complement.
GGCAGGCCTGAAACGCGCCTTCTATGGGGAGGAACAAGAGTACAAAGTCCGGACTTCTTATATCTTCGAGCAGGTGATACTTTTTTCCTCCCAGAGAGGATATGTGGCTTTTGAGGGAATCAAGGTGGAGCTTGAGATAATGCTCCTGTTCTTTTTCAGTACCAGCGCTGCAGGCCTTCTCATAGTTTTTGAGGGAAACTTTGGAATCAATTATCAGAACTCTGTCTTCTGGGAGATTAATAACAATGTCTGGACGATGAAGAGAGCCATTTTTGTTTTGATAGCTTGGCTGGCTCAGAAACTCTATACCTGGGCGGAGTCCAGACTCTTCCAGGAGTTTTTCAAGGACCATTTCTCCCCAGATGCCCTGTATTTTGTTTCTTCCCTTCAGGGCGTTGGTCAGGTTGACAGCATCTTCACTGATTTGAATGTTTAAATTTTTTAAGTGTTCTATTTCTTTACTGATGGAGACGCGGTCCCTTGATTCACGATCATAAACATCTTCCACCTTTTGCTTGAATTCAGAGATTTGTTGCCGTACAGGCTGCAGCATTGATTTGAGGCCAGATTGATGCTGTTTAGAGATGATGTCATTTTGTTCGACAAACAAACGATTAGCCATATTCCGGAATTCCCGGGTCAAGTCATGTCTGTTTTCCTCTATGAATTTGTGGAGTTTTCTTTCCTGCTTTTCAGCCTCCAGCCGAACTATTTCAAGACCAGCAACCCTTGCGCAGAGTTCTTTGTTTTCCTTTTGCAGGCTTGTTCTCTCATGACGTAACCTGTCTGCAAGCATATCAAGGTTCAGGCACTCGTTCTTGAGTTGTTCCTTCTGGAGAGTGAAAATCAGTTTATCGTGCTGGCGCCGACGAAAAGAGAGCAGCAGGAAAAGCCATGAAAAAAAAAGAAGGACTCCGGCCCCGTAAAGATACAGTTGCTCTGGGGCAGTTTCTGAAAGTGAAAGAAATAGTTCCATGGATATCCAGCTCAGCGGGAGCGATGGAGTCGTCTAAGCTCCTGCAGCTCCTCTAAAAGCTCAATGACCAGAGCGCAGCCAGGAAGATTGACCCGGAGATCACGCTGCAGTCTGAGTGCTGTATGGATTTTCCGAACTTCATGCAGACCAAAACGCCATTCTTGTGGATTATTACCAGGTGGAGAAAGAAGACCTTCTGCTATCATATCATGGATATCTTCTGCGCTGATATTGCACATTTTGCAGAGATCTCGAAGTGATAACTCAGTATTTTCATCAAGAATTGTGTAGCTTGTCACGGTGATATCGTATCGCATTTCCTATACCCCCATATCTTGGCGAGGGTTTATTGGCATTAATTCTGCTAATTTTTCAAATAATTTCTTCTGTTCTTCTGTCTTTGCTTCTGGGACAACAATACGTAAATGGATGTATTGATCTCCCTGTTTTTTTGCTGTGGAAAGACCACGTTTTTTCAGGCGTAATTTATTGCCGCCCTGGGAATGAGCAGGTATTTTTAATGTAACTTTTCCCCCTAGTGTTGGCACTGTCACCGTTGCTCCAAGGGCTGCCTCTGTTACAGTAATTGGCAGCGTCAGGTGAATATCTCGCTTGTCTGGTTGGAAGACAGGATCTTTAGCAAAAGCAATTTCAAGATAGAGGTCTCCGTTTGGTCCCCCGCCAATCCCTGGTAAACCCTGACCCTCCAGTCTGATATGCTGCCCTTCGATAACACCTTTGGGTATATTGACTTGCAAAACATGGGGAACAGATTTTACTCGACCTTGTTCGTCTACTGTCGATCTGGTGAGCGTAATAGTCTGTTTCGATCCATGATACGCGTCAGCCAGCTGTATAACAATTTTTGCATGCTGGTCTTCACCTCGCATGCGAAACATATTTGAGCGCTGTTCTCGCGGCCGATGGAATTTACCATGGCCAAACAGTTCTTCAAAAAAGTCGCTGAAGCCTGTACTGTCTGTACCAGTATACTCACCACCGGTAAATTCAAAACCTGCATCCCAGTTTGGCGGTGGTTTAAAGTCCTGACCAGTCTTCCAGTCTTTGCCGAACTTGTCGTAAGCATTACGTTTTTCAGGATCTTTCAGGACTTCGTAGGCCTCTCCGAGATCTTTGAATTTCAGTTCGGCGTTTTCTTCTTTACTGATATCGGGATGGTATTTTCGGGCCAGGCGGCGGTAGGCCTGTTTAATTTCATCCTGGGTTGCTGTGCGGGCTATTCCCAAGGTTTCATAATAGTCTTTATATTTCATAGAATATACAATACCTTTTATGTTTTTAAGCCTTTGCAAATATAGTATTACATCACATCGAAAAGAAAAGAAAAAAAATGGGCCCATACTTTTGCTCTTGAATGCGAGTTGTGGTTTCCTTTAAGGTAAAGAATAGTAAAAAAAATGGAATGTACATGTTTCTGTCCACAAGGTGATGAGCAGATTGATCGAATAATTTTGACGGGGTTTCGGGCAACAGGGAAATCCGCTGTGGGAAAGGTTTTAGCTGCAAAGTTAGGCTATGACTTCATTGATACTGACACCGTGCTGTGTTGTCGTTTAAAGAGCAGCGTCGCCAACTATGTTGCTGAGAATGGTTGGCAAAAGTTCAGACAAAAGGAGCGAGAGCTGCTGGTAGAGCTTGGTAAGCGCAAAAAGACAGTGATAGCCACAGGAGGTGGCTGCGTACTTCATTTAGCCCAGTGGTCAGCACTTCGACAGGGAAGCGTGGCCATCTGGTTGAAGGCTAATTTGGAGACCATCATTGGCAGAATGGCATCTGATGTCAATTCTCAAGAGCAGCGGCCCTCACTGACCGAGAAAACTGTACATGAAGAGGTCAAATCACTCCTTGCTGAGCGAGAACCTTTCTATAGGAAAGGGTCTGATCTGACGGTAGATACTGATAATGTTACTATTGAAAACGTAGTGATACGAGTAATAGAAATGTTGCAACAACAGATAGAACGGAAAAAAGCAGGAAAAAAATATTATGCCAGGCAATAGTTACGGAGATTTTTTTCGAATAACCACCTGGGGCGAGTCTCATGGGCCAGCTCTTGGCGTGGTCATTGATGGGTGCCCCTCTGGGATTGAATTAAACCAGGAAATAATTCAGCGGGATTTAGATCGGCGCAGACCCGGCAAGGGGGGTGGTGAAAGTCCCAGGAAAGAACCGGACAAAGTGGAAATTATGTCCGGCACGTTCGGCTCGGAAGATGGTTGCTGTGAAATGACAACCGGGACACCAATTTCTCTTGTTATTTTTAATAAAGATGCACACTCAAAATCTTATGATCACATAAAAAATGTTTTCAGGCCCGGCCATGGGGATATGACCTATCTTGCCAAATATGGCATTAGGGATTATCGCGGCGGTGGCAGAGCTTCTGCCAGAGAAACCGTAGCCCGGGTAGCTGCGGGTGCTGTTGCAAATTGCTTGTTGCAAAAACACTCCATTGATGTTGTTGCATACACTGTTGCCATTGGGGGCATTCATGCTCAGGAGAGGGACCTGAATAAAATTTCGGAAAATCGGCTCTTTTGCCCAGACATGGAAGCAGCACAAAAAATGGAGGCCCGAATTGATGAGGTCAGGCGTCAGGGGGATACCCTGGGCGGAATAGTTGAGATTCGAGCAGTATGTCCTCCAGGCCTTGGAGAGCCTGTTTTTGATAAACTCGATGGAGAACTGGCTAAAGCTCTTATGTCAATTGGTGCAGTGAAAGGCGTAGAAATTGGAGCGGGTTTTCAGGCAGCAGAGATGCTTGGTTCAGAAAATAATGATTCTATCTCTCCTTCTGGTTTTCTCAGCAATAATTCAGGTGGTATACTGGCAGGGATCAGTAATGGTGAGCATTTGATTGTTCGGGTGGCAGTGAAGCCGATTCCGTCAATCAACAAAGAGCAGCAGACTGTGAACGTGCACAATGAAGCTGTTTCCATCAAGATAGGCGGTCGTCACGATATTTCGGCCATCCCGAGGATTATTCCTGTCTGTGAGGCGATGGTTCGATTGACTCTGGCAGATCATTTGTTGCGGCAATTTGCAACCCAAGCGGCTGCTCAAGTTAAGTAGAGTTTTCCAATGATTTCTTCTTCTGGTTCCAAAGTATCAATTTCATCCGTGCTGATGGTTACCCGTGAATACGAGGGTCTGGCAGGTGCTGGCGGGGTAAAGGATGTAAGCCGTCAACTTGCTGAAACCCTGGTCAAGGAGAGTGGTGTCAAGGTCAGTGTGGTGCTGCCGCTGTACGGTTTTATGGATCCATTGAAGTTGGGTTTTGAAAAATTTGCTCTCAAAGGCAACTCTGACAAGGTAAATATGGCTACCTTCCTGGTGGAAATGAATTACCCCAAGGAAGAGCGTCTTGAAAAAATAACCTTTTATCATAAAGATATAAATGGTGTGGCCGTATACCTGATAGATGCACGTCGATATCAGGAAAAGCAGGGAGTTTATACATACACAGCGCTTGAAGAAAAAAACATGGGCTGGCAGCGAGAGGGGGCAGGGCATTATGATTATTTTGCCATGAATATTCTTTTACAGAAGTCTGCCCTGGAATTGATGATTTTGCAAGATGAGCATCCACAGATCATTCACTGTCAGGATGGCCATGCAGCGATTTTGCCTGCAATGATTAGAAATTGTAGCGGTTATAGACATTATTTTCGCCATAGTGGTCTTTTGGTGACGATTCATAATGCAGGCAAAGGATATCACCAGGAAATTACTGATCTTGATTTTGCTCATGCTGTGACAGGCTTGCCTGTAAAGGAAATTGACTCAAGTTTGCTTGATGGAGACTTTAACCCTTTTATTTCTGCTTCCCGCTATGCAGTTTTAAATACAGTGAGTGAGAATTATGCGTGGGAATTACAGGAAACCAAGGCTGATAAACGTACAGGTTGGCTGGGGCATCGTTTAAAGAAACGAGGTGTGTCCCTTCAAGGGGTAACAAATGGAATTAATCCCGAAGAGTTTGATCCGGCCAATCCTTTTAAATTAGGACTTGCTGAAGCGTTTTCTCCATCTGCAGGTGACTTGAAAGGAAAGCGCACCTGTAAACAAAGCATGATGCAAAGCCTGATGCAAAGTCTGCCAAAGGATGAACAGCTGGAAAATGTAGAAGTATTCGGATCTCTTGCTGATAATCCCAAGCAGCCTCTACTCACTTTCATAGGTAGGCTCACAACCCAAAAAGGGGTCGATAAACTGGAAGAGGCCATCGGTAGTTTACTGAAAAGTGATACTGACTTCAGTTTTTTAGCCCTGGGCAGCGGGAGTCCCGAGCTGGAAAAATCGCTCAAGGCTTTAGCTGCTGATGAAAAATATGAGGGCCGGGTGTGCTTTTTAAAAGGCTATGATCCAAAGCTTGCTCTTAAAGTATATGCTGCTGGAGATTTTTTTCTTATCCCTTCACTGTATGAACCATGTGGTCTTACCGATTACATCGCACAGTTGCTTGGTAACCTGCCCATAGTTCATGGCGTTGGCGGCCTTGTAAAGGTGCTGCATGGAAAAACCGGTTTTTCCTATCCGGAACACAGCAGCTCAGCTCTGCTTGCAACTATTAAAGAGGCACTTGCTTTATACAGGAGCTCTCCTGCTCTTCTTGCTGCTATGCAAAAAAACTCTGTTGAGCAAATCAACAATCATCATACCTGGGCAAAGGTAATGGAAAAATATTTTTCCTTATACGAACAATCTCTGGAAATGGCTGACCAGAGCCCTGTTTTAGTATCTGAAATTGGAAATGATGCAGATTGAGAGAAAAGAAAACTGGTTTGAAAAGAGGAGAGACCTCTTTGTACGGGAGACAGTTGATTCTTTTTTCCAGATAATGCCAGCTTTTCACAGTATTTACCTTGTTTATATTGATTGTTTACGTCTGCACCGAGACAAGGCCTGCGCAGATCTTGTTGGTTCCGAGAAAGAGGCCTCACTTGGTAAAATATGGGATCAACTGCAACTGTTTGTTGGTACAGAGGCTGATAAAGGGCCTCTATGGCAATTAAAAGATCTCTGCCATAAGGTGTGGCCCGAAAACAGAGAAGATCAGGATGTAAACGGCAGAGTTGTAGACTGGTTGCTTGGCTCTGTTTTTCATGAGGCAATGAAGCTCAAGGAAAATATATATCTCTTAAACAGTTATGGTCCAGCAGCTCACAAAATTGAGGCACATTCAGCAGGGTCAGCTACAAACCAACTTCTTACTCCATCACTTACTCCCTATTTGATGAATGTAGTAGATGTTTCACGGCTCATAAATCGTATCGGTAGGGATGTTATGAACCAGATGGAACAGATCGCTTTTCTTCTGGGGCAGATTAATTATCTGCTCCGAATGATGATGCCTGGTCTCGCTCGAAATATGCTGCTTGTACGCTTGCTGGTTGAGCGTGAGGATCGTGTTCAACAGCTTTGGGGGGAATCACTGGAAGATATTTTTGGGGAGATGTTTTTTGGTGATGCAACTGAAGGTTTTTGCGCAGCAGGAAGAAGTTATTTGCAGGGACAGTGGTACCTTAAATCATTAGAAATGTATCAACGGGCTCTCAGCATTGACCGACAATGTGACGAGGCAATTATGCGCGTGGCGCAGCTTCAGGCAATAGTCAATGAGAACCAGGAGATACTCGGCGTAGCGTAATAATAAGTGATCAACAGGGAGCTTTAATATGACTGTGAAAATTGGCATTAACGGTTTTGGACGTATTGGCAGGAGTATTTTTCGGGCAATTAGTCTGGATGATACCTTTGCAGATATTGAAGTTGTGGGTATCAACGACCTTACAGATGTTAAAACCATTGCCCACTTACTCAAGTATGATTCTGTCATGGGTATTTACGCAAATGATGTCGCTGTTGACGAAAATGGAATTGTCCTCAACGGTCGATCAATCCCTGTAACAAGTCATCGCCAGCCAAAAGATATCCCCTGGGGTGATGTTGGTGCTGGGTACATTATGGAGTGCACGGGCATTTTTCGTGATGACGAAACAGCCAAAGCTCATATAGATGCTGGTGCTGAGAAAGTGCTTATTTCTGCTCCGGCCAAAGGTGATGTCAAAACCATTGTTATGGGAGTCAATGAGGATGAGTATGACCCAACCTTGCACCACGTGGTTTCAAATGCTTCCTGTACCACCAACTGTCTGGCACCTGTTGCCCAGGTTATTCTCAATAATTTCGGGATTACACGTGGCTTGATGACAACGGTGCATGCCTATACAGGCGATCAGCGCCTTCTTGATTTTCCCCATAGCGATCTTCGTCGCGCTCGCGCTGCTGCAATGTCTATGATTCCAACAAAAACTGGTGCGGCAGCTGCTGTTGCTCTTGTTATTCCAGAACTGAAAAACAAGTTTGACGGTCTGGCCGTTCGCGTACCAACACCTAATGTCTCTTTAGTGGATGTTGTCATGGAAGTTGAAACGGAAACTTCTGCTGGTGAGGTCAATAAAGCCCTGCAAGATGCTGCTGGCAGATATATGCATTACACAGAACTTCCTTTGGTTTCAGTCGATTATCAGGGAGATCCGCATTCATCCATAGTCGATGGTCTTTGTACCAGAGTGCTGGGCAAGTCAGTGAAAATCATGAGTTGGTATGATAATGAATGGGGCTATTCCAATAGAATGCTTGACCTTGCATTGCACATGGAAGCAAATAAAATTCTCTAAAAGGAAACTGTCCCTCTCTCCGGCAGCCGGAGAGAGGGATTTTTTTCAGTGTTCACCGGTTGACTTACCAAAAATCCTTCCCGTTTAAAATAAATAGGCCTATACCCTGTAACATATTGTTGGTCTTGTGTTTTTTGTCCTGTCTTGGATTCTCTTCGTGAAAATAATGAATTACTTCTCATCATTTTGTTGAAAAAATTAATCAGATCGTATAGTTATGTGTTTAGTTCTTGAGCCGTAACCTTGTAAATTAGAGTTTATAAGCTTTGTTGGAAATTACTTTTTACAGACAATGGAGGGGGTGCAATGCAGAAAAAAATTATAGGTATGCTTGGTTGTACAGCATTGGTGGCAGTGTCGGCTTGGGCAGGTGCAAGTGGAAAAGCACATTGGGAATATTCTGGTCATGAAGGGCCAGAGCACTGGGGTGCGCTTTCTGTGGACTATTCAGTCTGTGCAACAGGCAAGAATCAGACCCCTATCAATATAACCAATGCAATAGAGGCTGATCTGCCAACTATCGAACTCTCCTATAAGGCAGTCCCTCTTGATATCATCAATAATGGTCACACTGTACAGGTAAACTACGCTGCAGGCTCTACCATCATGGTTGGTGGTCACAGCTTTGATCTGTTACAGTTTCATTTTCACACTCCAAGTGAGAACCATATTGATGCAAAGTCCTACCCAATGGAAGCCCATCTTGTCCATAAAGACAAAAATGGAGCGCTTGGTGTAATAGGTGTCATGTTTGAAGATGGTACAGAAAATTCTTTTCTCGCAAAATTCTGGGAAAAACTACCGGAAAAAGCCCATGCTCATGTGACCGATGATGCGATCCAGCTCAACGTGGCTGAAATGTTACCGAAAAAGCAGGAGTATTATCGTTTTAATGGATCCCTTACAACTCCACCATGTTCAGAAGGTGTGTACTGGATGGTCATGAAAGAGGCTGTAAGCATTTCCCAGGATCAGAAAGTAAAAATCCACAAAATAATGGGCGATAATAACAGGCCAATTCAGCCGCTGAATGCCCGACTATTACTGAAATAAATGTATTCTTTTTTGTAAGAGAGTCCACTCTTTCACTCCTGTCACTCATCAACTCCCTGGGTTTTTATCCAGGGAGTTGATTCTATTTTCAAGATGATGGTTTCTTTTGATACCTTCCCTTCTTACCTCTGTATTTGTTTTCAGTCGCCTGTGTCCTGCAATTTTTATCAGGAAAAACGGAGGCTATCTTTTTGATTCTCCTTTTCCGCTGTTTAATATTTATAGTAATATGATACTATCTTTAAGTGAATTTAGATAAATTGGGAGAATTTCATAAAACCTCCCTTTTAGGATATTTGTTTTTTAAAGAGGGTTGTTGAATGAAATTAGAGCAGAGGGAATCGGCAATAAAGTCAGATGCCCTGCAGGCAAATCTTGCAGAAACGTTCCACGAAGCCGTCATTGCCAAGGAAAATAAGCCTCATTTAGAAGTTGTCAGCGGCTACAGAGGACTTTCACGTAAGCTCAGCCACTTGCTGACAGAGATAAATCATCCCTCTC
>CAMYOP010000064.1 GCA_947260045.1 uncultured Desulfobulbaceae bacterium | reverse complement strand
CTATTACGGTTTTTACCTGTAGCAAGTGTGGAGATGTGTTGAAAGATAAGGCAACTTGTGAAAAGGTTGAAGCCTTCTTTGAAAAAGAGGGTGCAGATGCCTGGTTCAGATATGAAACGTCCGAGTTGCTGGCGCAAGATGCTTCTTGTTCCTCATGTGGTTCCACCGATTTTGACAAGGAAGAGGATATACTTGATGTCTGGTTTGATTCGGGCGTCAGTTATGCTGCAGTCTGCGAAGCCAGAGATGAACTCAAGGCTCCTGCCGATCTTTATCTGGAAGGCAGCGATCAGCATCGCGGCTGGTTTCAGTCATCTTTGCTTGCTGCCATGGGAACACGAAAATGGGCTCCCTATAAAGGAGTATTGACCCATGGCTATGTTGTTGATGGCAAGGGCAAGAAGATGTCGAAAAGTGTTGGTAATGTGGTTGCCCCTCAAGAGGTCATTGATAAGTACGGTGCAGAAATATTGCGCCTCTGGGTTTCAAGTGAGGATTATCGAGATGATGTGAAGGTCTCTGATGAGATTTTGAAGCATGTTTCCGATGCCTATCGAAAAATCCGAAATACTATTCGTTTTATGTTGAGTAATCTTTATGATTTTGACCCGGCACTGGATAAAGTAGGCGAAGAATCTTTTACTGAACTGGATAAATGGGCTCTTGAAAAATTTGGTGAGCTTGCTGAAAAAGTAATGGATTCTTATCGTAATTATGAATTCCATGCCGTGTACCACAACTTACATAATTTTTGTGGTATCACCATGTCCAGTCTCTATCTTGATATCTTAAAAGACAGGTTCTACGCGTCCTTACCTGATTCTTCCAAGCGAAGAGCTGCCCAAACAGTTATTTACAGGATTTTAGATGGCTTATTGCGATTAATGTCTCCTGTGCTCAGCTTTACAGCAGAAGAAGCATGGGCTTCCCTGCACAGATATGGTCAAAACGAACCCATAGAAAATTCAGTATTTTTTGCTGATTTTCCCAAGGTTGATGATTTGACAATGGATCAGGAGGCAAAAGAGAAGTGGGACTATTTGCTGGCAATTCGTGGCGAAATTACCAAGGTCCTGGAAGCTGCCCGTCGTGATAAAATCATTGGCCTGTCACTGGACGCCCAGGTACATGTCAAAGCGGAAGGAGATACAGCCGCATTTCTTGAAGATAAATGGAGCCTGCTTAGGGAAATCTGTATTGTTTCTTCCATGAAAAAACACAGTGTGGAAAACAATCTAAGCTATATTCCTGCTGAAAATATAGAAGGTTTATCCATAGCTGTTCAGCCTGCTCCTGGTGAAAAATGCGAGAGGTGCTGGATATTGTCTGAAACTATCGGGCAGGTCCAAGAGCATCCAGCAATTTGTGAGCGTTGTACTGGTGTTGTACAGCAGCTACAGGCTCAGGCGTAAGAGGCTATTTCGTGATTTTTTCATGCGTAATTGTTCTGGTCGTGATTTGTGACCAAGTGACGAAACATTTGATTTTGCAATCATTTGCTTTGCACGATTCAATGGAGCTTATCTCAGGCTTTTTTTATCTCACATATGTGCGCAACACTGGTGCTGCTTTTGGCATATTTTCTGGCCAACCTGACCTGTGGCGGCAGATATTTTTCATCTCTGTAGCGGTGATCGCCCTGATTGTTATCATTACTTTGTACAGGGTCTACGGAAAAGAAAGCGGACTTTACCGTCTCGGTCTTGGCTTGATAGCTGGTGGGGCCATAGGGAACTTGATAGATAGGATTCGTTTCGGTTCTGTTACGGACTTTTTGGATTTCTATATTTTTTCCTATAACTATCCTGTATTTAACGTGGCAGATTCTGCAATTACTGTCGGAGTTGGTTTTCTCCTTGTGTACACCTTGTTTTTTGAAGACAGGGAAAAATCACAAATGAAATTAAACTGAATTTATATAAAGAAGGTAAGTATGAAGAAAACAGCAATAATCTTTCCTGGCCAAGGGTCACAATATATAGAGATGGGAAAAGGTTTTCTTGAAGTAGATTCAGATGCAAGAACTCTGATGGCTATGGGCTCTGAAAAAAGCGGCTTTGATCTGCAGACATTATGTCTGGAGGGTCCTGCTTCTGATTTGACGAGGGTGCTTCATCTTCAACCGGCCTTAACCATTATTAATTTAATGTGCTGGCAGCAATTAAAAAAATCTTTACCTGATTTTAAGCCATCTTTTCTCGCAGGACACAGTCTTGGGGAATACAGTGCTCTCCATGCAGCTGGGGTTTTAAGTGCTGAGGATACCATGTTGCTTGTCACAGAACGTGGACGCCTGATGGAGCGTGAAGGAAATGCAAACCCCGGTGGCATGCAAGCGGTCCTTGGAATGACCATTGAAAAGGTTGACGAAGTACTTGCTAGCTACTCAGGGCCAGGGCAGGTAGTGGTTGCAAATCATAACTCAGAACAGCAGGTTGTTATATCAGGTGACAAGGAAGGCTTAAAGGGTGCTGGTGCTCTGTTTAAGGAGCAGGGAGGAAAAGTCATTCCCCTGAAAGTGAGTGTTGCCAACCATAGTCCACTTGTTGCTGGGGCAATTGAAGATTTTTCCATATTTATGAATGGGGTTACATTTGAAACACCATCTGTTCCTGTGTTGTTTAATATCAGCAGTGAGCAGGAGGGAGACCCTGCCCGGATCCGTTCTCTTATGGCAAAGCAGATTGGCTCAAGGGTTCGCTGGTTTGATTCTATGCAGAAAATGATAGATAATGGCGTTGAGCTTTTTATTGAGCTTGGTCCTAAAAATGTACTCAAAGGGCTCATGAAAAAAATTCTGCCTCGCGATACAAATATTATCTGCCTGCAGGCTGATACGCCAGAGACAATAGAGGAAGCTGCTCGCCATATTGCGGGGTGATCCCTCGCCGGGAACCAGATACCTGTGAAAAAAAATCTCTGTTCACTTGAGACAAGAGATTTCGGTATTTTGTTGTTTTTGCTTCCTGTTTTTGGACTTGTTGCTGGGTTTCAATATATCTGAAACAGAACAAAAAGGCTTCGGCAGTTCCCTAAGTATTTCTAAATCCAAGCTTTGTTCCTTCGTGCTTGACAATAATACCTGCTTCGAGTAAAAATAATTCTTTTTCGCTCGTATGTTTGCTTTGGGACAACCATTGTTAATCTAGAAGTATACTGCTTGGCTAAATTTCCTTATTGAGAAATATATGTTTGAAAATCTTACAGATCGACTTGAAGATGTTTTCAAGAAGCTCCGTGGCCACGGAACGCTGACTGAGGAGAATATTCAGGAAGCCATGCGTGAAGTGCGGGTGGCCCTTCTGGAAGCTGATGTCAACTTTTCAGTTGTTAAAGATTTTGTTGCAGCTGTTACTGAAAAGGCTGTTGGTAAGGAAGTCTTATCCAGCCTCTCACCAGGTCAACAGGTCATTAAAGTCGTTCATGAAGAGCTGGTCGAATTACTTGGCAGCCAGACAGAGCCATTACGCTTAGATGGCAAGCAGCCTGTCACCATTATGCTTGCCGGTTTGCAGGGTTCAGGTAAGACAACTACTGCGGCTAAGCTTGCCCGCCAATTGAAAGAAAAGGGTAGGAGTCCGATTCTTGTTCCAGCTGACGTGTATCGACCTGCTGCTATTGATCAGTTGCATGTCCTTGGTGAGCAGATAGGTGTACCAGTTTTTGGTTCAAGCACAGAAGATAACCCCGTTGATATTTGTCGCAGGGCATTAGTTCAGGCGACTAGTAATAATAACGATACCGTTATTATTGATACTGCCGGTCGTCTGCATGTAGACGAAGATCTGATGACTGAGCTCCAGGATATCAGTAAGGCTGTGGAATTATCCGAGGTCCTGTTCGTCGCCGATTCAATGACAGGCCAGGACGCCGTTACAGTAGCCGATAAGTTTAATTCCGATCTTGAGATAACAGGTGTTGTTCTCACCAAGATGGAAGGTGATGCCAGAGGTGGTGCTGCACTTTCTGTTAAAAAGATAACTGGTAAGCCGATCAAGTACGTCGGAGTCGGTGAAGCGCTTGATGCTCTTGAGATTTTTCACCCCGATCGAACAGCTTCCAGAATTCTTGGTATGGGTGATGTTCTTTCTCTCATTGAAAAAGCTGAAGCTGTTGTCGATGAGAAAAAGGCCAGAAAGCTGGCTAAGAAAATCCAGAAAAATGCTTTTACTCTCGAAGATTTTCTCGATCAGATACAACAGATTAAAAAAATGGGTAATCTGGAACAGCTCATGGGCATGATTCCAGGCATTAATAAGTTAAAGCAACTCAAAGATGCACCAAAACCTGATGAAAGCGAACTGGTCAAGACAGAAGCTATTATCCACTCTATGACCAAGAAAGAACGCAAAAATCATCGAATAATAAATGCAAGCAGACGCATCAGGATAGCAAAAGGCTCAGGAACTTCAGTTAATGAAGTAAACAGAGTACTCAAAAGCTATACGATGATGTTGAAAATGATGAAGAAATTTCGAGGAAAGTCTGTGGTTCGAGGCGGTAAACGCCGTAAATTACCAAAAGGACTTTCACGATAGTATTTACTCAGCTTCCAGAAAGGAAGCTGGTGTCAAATTGAATAAAACAAATCCGGCAGCATAGAGCAAAACCGGTGATTTCCTTAATAGGAGGATAGTAAAACAATGTCCGTACGTATTCGTTTAACCAGATTGGGCAGAAAAAAGAAGCCTTTTTACAGAATAATTGTAGCAAATATTGAATCAAAAAGAGATGGAAAGTTTCTCGATATATTAGGCACATATGATCCTATGCAGGACCCTGCTGTCGTTAAGCTTGATACGGAAAAATTAACTGATTGGATGGGTAAAGGCGCGATTCCATCAACAACAGTTAAAAGCCTCATTAAGAGGTACCAGGCCTCTCAGACTGAGACTGCGTAATGAAAGAGTTGATTGCTTTTATCGCTGGCCAATTGGTTGATGAGCCCGATGCAGTCAATGTGAGTGAACGTGTGGAAGAAGATACGACCACCATTGAACTGCGCGTTGCCAAAGAAGATCTTGGCAAAGTGATTGGTAAACAGGGACGAACTGCAAGGGCCATGCGTACGGTATTATCAGCAGCAACAGAGGAGAACAAGCGTTCGCGACTTGAAATCCTTGATTGAAAATGGAGCCTTCTGATACATTTACAGATGATTTTATTGTACTTGGTAAGATAACAAAGCCACATGGTATCCGGGGAGAAGTGAAAATTTTTCCTCTGTCCGGACAGCCAGAAAATTTTAAGAAATATAAAACAATTTATCTCGCCTTCGCTGGTGAAGATAAAGATCCGGTTACTGCTACAATTGAAAAATGCAGGGTTCAGGGAAAACTTGTCCTTGTAAAAATGGCGGAATACAACACAAGAAACGACGCAGAAACACTTGTTGGTCGTTTGGTTTTGATTCCAAGCTCTGACTTGCCTGAACTTAGTTCTGAAGAGTACTACCTCAGTGAGTTGCAAGGAAAAAAAGCAGTTACAAGTGATGGCCTGGAAATCGGAAATGTTGTTGGTATCCTTGAAACAGGAGCCCATGACATCTTAGTTGTACAAAATAACGAACAGGAATTTCTCATTCCCGCTCACAAAAAATTTCTTGTGAACTGGGATGAAAATCAGATAGTGCTGGATCTTCCACCTGGACTGCTTGAAATTAACAAGTCCCAGAGGAAGAGGTAGCAGATAATGCTTTTTGATATCTGTACTATTTTTCCTGACCTCTTTTCCTCTGTGCTCAGCGAAGGTATTATTCGCAGGGCTTTGGAAAAAAAGAGAATTGGAATTTCCCTCCATAATATCAGAGATTTTGCGACTGATAAGCACCAAATGACCGATGACCGTCCGTTTGGTGGTGGAGAGGGGATGGTGATGAAGCCTGAGCCGCTTGCTGCGTGTCTCAAGTCTTTTCACCGACAGGAAAGTAACAGCAGGCTTATATTGATGTCTCCCCGAGGGACTACTTTCACCCAAAAGGAAGCTCAAAGACTCTCTTCCTACGATTGCATCACTTTAATTTGCGGTCGATACGAGGGTGTGGATGAACGCTTCAGGGAACGTTATGTAGACGAGGAGATCTCCATAGGACAATATATCCTTACTGGAGGCGAACTTGCTGCCATGGTACTGGTTGATTCAATTACCCGTCTGATCCCTGGGGTGCTTGGCTGTGAAGATTCTGCCAGTAAGGATACTTTCAGCAGAGGATTGTTAAAATATCCGCAATACACTCGGCCTAGACATTTTGAAGGGTTGGATGTACCTGAAATATTACTTTCAGGTGATCACCTGAAGATTGAAAACTTTAGATTTGTCGAGTCTGTCAGGGAAACATTGCTGAAAAGACCGGATCTTTTAACAGGGATTGAATTTTCCCAAAAGGAAAGAAAACTACTTAAAAAAAGTGGTTTATCAGAGCTCGTAAAGCAGGCTGCCGAAATCCATGACAAGTGATAATTCGGCGCTGCGGGTAGATGTCGCCCTTATTCATCATCCAGTGGTGAATAAACTCGGTGATATTATCGGTTCAGCTGTCACGAACCTTGATTTGCATGATATCGCCAGAGCAGGGAAAACGTTCGGCATAGATAATTATTGGGTAGTAACACCGTTTGCAGAACAGCAACAATTATGCAAGCAGATTGTATCCCATTGGACAGAAGGATACGGGTCTCGTGCCAACCCAAAAAGAAAAATGGCTTTGTCACTTATAAAGGTCTGTAGCAATCTGGATGAGGTTTTAGAAAAAATCTCAAAAAAATGGAATGAAAAACCCAGAGTAATAGCTACATGTGCAAAATCACAACCCGATACTGTGACATATGAGAACATGCGTCACGAACTTTTGGAAGGACAACCATCCCTCCTCTTGTTTGGGACTGCCTGGGGCCTTGCTCCAGAATTATTGAAAAAAGTTGATGCAACTCTTCCTCCCCTTTGCGGATATGGAGAGTATAATCATTTATCGGTACGTTCAGCCGTATCCATAATTTTAGACAGGTTGTTGTCAAATAGACAATAATTGACTTTTTAGAATGCATTTCAGTTGTGAGAGTTAAGCGTTCTCACTCTGGATAAGAGATAGTACAACATGGATGAAGTGGAGGCATCCTTCGGAAAATTTCCGTAAATAAATCATCATGGCTTTGAATATTATACAAAAAATAGATCAGGAACAAATGCGATACGATCATCCAGACTTTCGTCCTGGAGACACAGTAAAAGTGCACATCCGTATCGTTGAGGGTGAAAAGGAACGTGTCCAGGTTTTTCAGGGCGTAGTGCTCAAAAGAAAACGTGGTGACATGAATGCAACCTTTACCGTAAGAAAAATTTCGCACGGTGTTGGCGTTGAGAAAACTTTTGCACTCCATTCACCACGATTGGAAAAAATTGAAATTGAAACCCATGGTAAAGTCCGTCGTTCACGTTTGTTTTACCTGAGGGAACGCCGTGGTAAAGCCGCTCGTATTAAAGAGCGCGGATTCATGGGCCGTTAGTTTCGATTCGAAATGGTTTAAAGGGGCACAAGGGTACTGTCTTATGGGCAATAAACTTTGTGCCTCTTCTGCTTTAGCTCCATCCTCTCAAAATACGTCCACATTTCAGCATGAGCTGAGGCTCCGGGAGGAAAGTGGCTATCAAATTATTGCAGGTGTTGATGAGGCTGGTCGTGGTCCTCTTGCAGGCCCTGTGGTTGCCGGTTGCGTCGTTCTTCCTCCCAGTTGCGAGTATTATCGCTTTCAGGACTCAAAAAAGGTAAGTGCTAAAAAGCGCAATGAACTTTATGAGTACCTTCATTCCATTGATTCTATCAGTTTTGGCGTTGGCATAGTTTCTGCCGAAGAAATCGACTCCATTAATATTTTGCAGGCTTCTCTTCTGGCTATGAAACGCGCTGTATTAGATATGGTCAAAACGTACTCCCTCGATTTTCCTGGGTTTATCCTGGTTGATGGAAAATTTACTATCCCCATGGATATTCCTCAACTAGCCATCATCAAAGGTGAATCAAAAAGTGCCTCAATAGCTGCTGCATCAATAGTCGCAAAAGTGACGAGAGATAAACTGATGCATGAGTATCACCAACGCTACCCTCTTTATAATTTTAAGAAAAATAAAGGATACCCAACCAAGGAACACAGGCTGTCAATTGCCACGCATGGTCCTTGCCCAATACATCGCAATACTTTTAAAGGCGTAAAAGAACATCTCAAAAACGGACCTGAAAACTGCCCTGAAAAACAGACAGTACTGTGGTAATTTCTTTTACCTCCCTCTGTAAAGAATACATTATCCTCCAGTGAACTTGCTTCGAGGTATATTTTTCTCTATTTATTGTAAATCCAGGTGAGCTTTCCCAAATCTCCTGGTACATTGTATAAACAACAAAGCTATATTACTGGAAAAAAATAGTGATCACCAAGAGCTTATCTGTTTTAAGTTGCCCATGACCAAAGAAACCATCACAACAGGTAGAGCAGGCGAAGTACTGGCTGCTCAATTTCTTAAA
Source organism: uncultured Desulfobulbaceae bacterium (assembly GCA_947260045.1). Taxonomy (GTDB): domain Bacteria; phylum Desulfobacterota; class Desulfobulbia; order Desulfobulbales; family Desulfobulbaceae; genus CAMYOP01. The sequence continues at coordinate 2,461 of CAMYOP010000064.1, read as the reverse complement.
GGTAAAGGGTATAAGATTCTAGACAAGAATTATCGAAAACGTTTTGGTGAAATTGATATTGTCGCACGCGATGGTAATTTTCTCGTATTTGTTGAAGTAAAAACCCGTAAGTCAAAACTTTTTGGTGAGCCTTATGAAGCTGTTGATTTTCGTAAACAAAAACAATTAATCAAGATTGCCCAGGATTACATAAATACAAAGGGATATCATGATCAACCAGCACGCTTTGACATTGTCTCCATTTTGTTAAACAAGAAAGAATCACCCAAGGTTGAGTTAATTAAAAACGGTTTTTCCCTCGAGTAACTTCACATTCAAAGATCTTTCATGGCATCTACAGATAAACAGAAAATAATAGGCATCACCATGGGCTGTCCCGTTGGTATCGGGCCAGAAATCATTCATGGCTTTTTTCAAAGTCATGAAAACACCGTAAATTTTCAGCCACTTGTCCTAGGTGATCTTGCCCGAATGAAATTTGTTGGTTCACTTCTGGGAATCGACAAAAAAGTGGTTTCCTGGTTACCAGGAGACAATTTCACCGAAAACACACTCCCTGTGCTTGATCTTACCGCTCTCCCTGAAAATTCTCTTTCCTGGGGCCAACCTGATTTGAGTACTGGTCGTGCCATGGCAGAATATATTATCCAGGGAGTCGAGCTTATTCAAAAAGATCTTCTGGCCGGAATTGTCACTTGTCCCATAACAAAGTCAGCGCTTAATAATGCAGGATTTGATTATCCTGGTCATACAGAAATGCTTGGTGACTTGACTGGAGTGTCGGATTTTAGAATGATGATGGCTGGAGAGAACTTAAAAGTTGTTTTAGTCACCATACATGAGCAATTAAAACGAGTCCCTGATCTTTTGACAGAAGATGAAATCGTAGCCTGCATCACCATGACCATCAAATCTCTGCAACAGGATTTCGCTCTACCAAATCCCCGTATCGGTGTTGCTGGCTTAAATCCACACAGCGGCGAACAGGGCATGTTTGGTTGGGAGGAGGAAAGCCTCATAAGTCCTGCAATAGAACAGTGTAAAAAACTGGGAGCTGTTGTTTCAGGCCCATACCCCCCAGACACAGTTTTTTACCGCGCAGCTTCTGGAGAATTTGACGCAGTCATTGCCATGTATCATGATCAGGGACTTATTCCTTTTAAGCTTCTTCATTTCAGTGATGGCGTCAACGTTACTTTAGGACTGCCTATTGTTCGCACCTCTGTTGATCATGGAACTGCTTATGATATAGCCGGAACAGGAAAAGCGGATTCATCCAGCCTGAAGTCAGCGTGGAACCTCGCCACAAAGATTGTAAGCAACAGGAGTAAAGGTATTGTATAATGAATGAGAAAAACGGACTATTAATAGCTTTTGAAGGGATTGATGGTACTGGTAAGTCAACACAACTTACACACCTTGGCAAGCACCTTGAAGAAAAGGGTTGCCAGGTGGTCATGACGTTTGAACCCTCTGATGGTCCCTATGGGAAGCAAATACGCGAACTTTTTGTAAATAGGAAAAACGTTTCGCCAGAAGAAGAACTTGAATTGTTCATTCAGGACCGTCGGCAGCATGTCAATGAGGTCATCGAGCCAGCGCTAGCAGCTGGTAAAATTGTTCTTACTGATCGCTACTACTTTTCAACGGTAGCATATCAGGGAGCAGCTGGTTGTGATCCTGAAACAATTTTTGCAAAAAACAATTTTGCACCTGAGCCCGATATGGTGGTTTTGCTGACGATAGAAGCAAAGCAAAGTCTTGAGCGAATCCGTCAATTACGAGGTGAAACACCAAATGATTTTGAACAGGAGGAGCAGCTTACACAGGTTGCCGCACTTTTTTCCTCTTTTACCCATCCGTTCATAAAGCGGGTTGATGCCTCAAAGAGTTTTGATGACGTTCAAGCATCTATACGCAATGAAACCGATTTACTGCTACAAAAAAAGGAACATCCCTGCATTAGGGGATAGTCCGAATGATCCGATAAAAGGGATATTTGTATGAAAAAAATTCCGTCGCTCATTTTGTTAGCCGGAATGTTCTTGTTGATCTTTCTCGGCGGCTGCCACAAAGCCAAGATGCTTGATGTCGCGTCAGTGACAGCTTTAGAACCCCAAGCACTGGAGGAAGAAGCAGACTACAGCTGTTCCTATTTTTATTTCCTCTGGGGGCGTCAGGCAGAGCTTTCACATAAATTTGAAGAAGCTTTAGAAGCATATGAAAAGGCTTATATTTGTGATCCTCAAGCTGATTATATTGCCCGAAAAATGCCTATTCTTCTGCTGCGTATGGATCGAGGAAAAGAGGCTGTTCATTGGCTGCAGCAATATTTAAAGCAGCATCCAAGGGAAACAGGCAGTCGTATGCTTCTTGCCAGAGTACTTATACGGCTTAATCGTTTTGATGAAGCTGCTGTAGAGTTTCGGTCTGTCCATGAGGTGAACCCAGAGGACCTGAG
>CAMYOP010000063.1:15610-25808 GCA_947260045.1 uncultured Desulfobulbaceae bacterium | reverse complement strand
TCTAAATGGAGCACCATTAAGAGAAAAAAAGGTGCAAATGATGCCAAAAGGGGAAAAATATTCACCAAACTTATCAAAGAAATCACCATTGCCGCCAGAATGGGCGGCGGTGATGCAGATGGAAATCCTCGCCTGCGAAGTGCAATCACAACCGCCAAGTCAGAAAACATGCCAAAAGACAATATTGAAAGAGCAATAAAAAAAGGGACTGGCGATCTGGATGGTGTAAACTATGATGAAATTTTATACGAAGGCTATGGCCCTGGCGGAGTTGCTGTGCTTGTTGAGACCATGACTGACAACAAAAACCGGACTGTTGCTGATGTTCGTCACTACTTCAGTAAAAGTGGCGGCAATCTCGGAGAATCTGGTTGCGTAGGATGGATGTTTGACAAAAAAGGTGTGATCCTTGTAGACAAATCCAGCATTGCCGAAGATGAATTAATGGACTTGGCCATTGATGCAGGTGCAGAAGATGTCATAGAGCAGGAAAATGAATTCCAGATTGTGACTGCCCCCGAAGATTTCAACGATGTTGTTGCCAGTCTGGAAAAAAGTGAAGTGGCTTTCCTGGAGGCCAGTCTTTCAATGGAGCCCAAAAACACCATTGATGTTGCCGTGGAAAAAACAGCCCGTTCTCTCTTAAAACTCTTGGAAAATCTTGAAGATCATGACGATGTCCAGAAAGTTCATGCAAACTTTGACATTCCTGACGAATTGATGGAATCTCTATCATAGACAAAAAAGTATGCAGGGGCTGAGACAGCCCCTTTTTTCATGAACACTGATTGCTGTAAAATACTTGGAATAGACCCTGGATCACGTATCACTGGATACGGAATCATAATGAAAAACAGGAACCATCTGGGCTTTATTGCCTGTGGAACCATCCGCACCAATCCCAAGAACAGTTTTTCAGAAAGACTGCTTGAAATCTATAAAGGTCTCAGTGAGGTGATATCCCTTCACCAACCTGAGGTTTCGGCAATTGAAGACATGTTTGTCTCACATAATCCGCAAACTGCGTTAAAACTTGGCCAGGCTAGAGGTGTTGCCGTAATAGCAGCCATGCGGACCGAGATGAAGGTGTTTGACTATACAGCACGCATGGTCAAGCAATCGGTTGTTGGTTACGGGCAAGCTGAAAAATCACAGGTGCAGCATATGGTAAAAGCTTTACTCGGTTTATCAAAAGTACCCAGCAGTGATGCCGCAGACGCCCTGGCCGTTGCAATTTGTCATGCCAACCATCTAGGAAATCAACCTGGCCAGATGACAACATGATAATTCCTAATCCAGGATCACTCTCTCCAGCAGAAAAATTATTATGATAGCATCACTCTCAGGACTCATCCTGCACAAAGAACCAAGCAATATAACTCTAGACGTCAGAGGAGTTGGCTATGAGATAACCTTATCCAGCCGAACCCTTGACAAACTTCCAGGGCTTGGCAAGGAAGTTTTTCTCCACATCCAGATGAATGTCAGGGAAGATGCAATCACACTCTATGGTTTCAGTACAACAGAAGAAAAAAATCTGTTTTTACTGCTTAATACCATCTCTGGCGTTGGTCCTAAGCTGGCCATGGGTATCCTGTCAGGCATATCTGGTGAAGCCCTCTGTGAAGCAATCACCATGAAGGATATCCCCAGATTGACAACGCTCTCCGGAGTAGGAAAAAAAACAGCCCAACGAATCTGCGTTGAATTGCAGGATAAAATCGGACAATACTTCACCTCCTCAGGCTCCACTGGCCTAGCAGGCACCAGTGAAAGCGGCCAGCAAATCAGTGAGATGCAAGACGCTGCATCGGCCCTTACAAACCTTGGTTACCCACAGGAAATAGCCTGGGAAGCTTTGAAAAAAATCAGGCTCCAGGCAAACGATCCTGAGACCCTCACAATGGAAGAATTAATTCGTGGCGCCTTGAAAACATTAGCCTGATGTAATAAGTAGAAACCATCTGATCTTATAAATATTTATATCCTGCTATTTGGTCGCAGCCTGGGAGTATCATGAATTTCGAAGAAGATGTAACAGGGAGGGAAATTGTCGAAGGCACCTCCCAACAGGAAGACATTTCCCAGGATATTGATCTTCGCCCCCGCAAACTCAAACATTATATTGGTCAGGATAAAGTCAAAAATAATCTGTCTATTTTTATCCAGGCTGCCAGACAAAGAAGCGAACCCCTCGATCATGTCCTCTTCCATGGCTTCCCGGGTCTGGGCAAAACCACTCTGGCCTATATCATAGCAAACGAAATGAACACCGGCATAAAGGTAACCTCGGGGCCAGTTATTGAAAGGCCAGGTGACCTTGCCGCTATCCTCACAAGTCTTCAGGCCGGAGACGTCCTTTTTATAGATGAAATTCATCGCCTGAACCATGTGGTTGAAGAAATTTTGTATCCTGCCATGGAGGATTATCAACTTGATCTTATTATTGGCCAGGGTCCGGGAGCACGCTCGGTCAAGATGGACCTCCCAAGATTCACCCTTATTGGCGCCACAACCAGGACAGGGCTACTTACACCTCCCCTTCGCGACCGCTTTGGTGTTATCTTACGACTCGATTATTACAGTCCGGAAGAACTCATGGAGATCGTCAAACGAGCGGCCAACCTGTTCAACATAGGCATTAATAATGAAGGTGCGCTGGAACTCGGTCGTCGTTCCCGTGGTACGCCCAGAATTGCAAACCGCCTCCTGCGACGCGTTCGAGACTTCAGTGAAGTATTAGGACATCAAATTATAACAAAGGAAATCGCTGACAAAGCATTAACCATGTTATCAGTAGACAGGTTAGGGCTGGATGAAATGGACAGGCGTATTTTACTGACGCTCATAGACAAGTTTCAGGGTGGTCCAATCGGCATAGACACGCTTGCAACAGCTGTATGCGAAGAGAAAAACACCTTGGAAGATGTCTATGAACCCTTTTTGATTCAATCAGGTTTTCTTATAAGAACCCCGCGGGGACGAATGGCAACAACAGCAGCGTATGAACATTTTGGAAAGCCTATTCAATCTGGCACTTCGAGCCAACCAAATCTTTTTAGCTAATTCCCGGAGGGGTTTAAAGACTAATTGCCATGATCAAGCTTACAGTTAAAGATATTGCCGATAGAAAAGCGCTGGGCAAAAAAATCACCATGCTGACAGCCTACGATGTTTCCATATCACGACTTCTTGATGCAAGTGGTATTGACATCATACTGGTAGGAGACTCTCTGGCAATGGTTGCTCTTGGTTACGACTCCACAGTGCCAATCACCATGGATGAAATGCTTCACCATGCCCGTGCAGTAAGTAGAGGAAACAGCAATGCACTTCTTGTCGGCGACATGCCTTTTGGTTCGTATCAGATAAACACCACCCAAGCCTTAGAAAATGGTACTCGATTTCTTAAAGAGGCCTGCTGCGATGCGATAAAGCTTGAAGGCGGAACCGAAGTCTGTGACACTGTCGGTCATCTTGTAAAGGCGGGCATACCAGTGATGGGCCATATTGGTCTGACACCCCAGACTGCCGGCCAGCTTGGTGGCTTTAAAATACAGGGAAAAGATCTTGAGTCTGCCCGTCGCCTGCTTGCTGATGCCAGAGCTCTTGAGGCAGCTGGAGCCTTCAGCATTGTTCTTGAATGTGTCCCTGGTCAACTTGCTGAAATCATCACTGCTTCAATTGGTGTCCCAACCATAGGTATTGGTGCAGGACCGTCCTGTGATGGACAGGTATTAGTAACAAATGATCTCCTGGGTCTTTTTGAAAAATTCACCCCTAGTTTTGTAAAACAGTACGTCAACCTGGCACCTCAAATTAAAGGTGCTCTCGAAGACTTTAAAAACCAAGTAAAGGATGGTACGTTCCCGTCTGATCAACATACATTTGATTCCAGCGAAAATCTCAAGACCCTTTTAGAAGAGGATACATCTTCTAAATAAAGATACATATTATGAAAACTGTTACTAGCGAGCAAATCACCAAGGCTGTCTCCAGGCTGGCCATTGCTGCAGCCCATGACCTTGAACCCGACATACTGGAAGCTCTGCTTAAAGCTCGAGACTCGGAATCCTCTCCACTTGCCAAAAGTGTGCTTGAAGTTCTTATCAAGAATGCAGACATAGCAAGCAGAGAGCAGATTCCAGCCTGCCAGGATACTGGTATATGTTCAGTCTTTGTGAGGCTTGGTCAGGATGTTCACATCAAAGGCAATTTTACAGAAGCAGTGCAGGAAGGTGTCAGGCAAGGTTACGACCGCGGATTTTTGCGGAAATCAGTGTGTGACGTGGTAACCAGAAGCAATACTGGCACCAACACACCTGCTGTCATTCACCTGGAACTCATTGAGGGAGATAAACTGGAAATTGACTTCCTGCCAAAAGGATGTGGCTCTGAAAACATGAGTGGCCTGAAAATGCTCCCCCCCTCAGTAGGGATTGAAGGAGCGGTTGAATATATAAGCTTGGAATTGGCGGAACCTTTGAAAAGGCTGCCCTCATTGCCAAGAAAGCTCTCCTGCGCCCCTTTGGACAGGCAAGTGACCGGGAAGAGGTTGCTCTCTTAGAACACAGAATTCTAAAAGATATTAATAAAAAAGGTGTAGGGGTACATGGGCTCGGTGGATCTAATACTGCAATGGCAGTTCATATAAACACCTACCCAACCCATATCGCCAGCCTGCCCGTTGCCGTGAATATTCAATGCCATTCGCACCGACATAAACATATTGTTTTATAAATAGATTTTTTTATATATGTGACCCCTATGGACAACAAGACCACATCAACTGATTTTTCCAGCTCTTTTAAAAACATAAGCGTACCATTTGAAAAAGATGTCATCCAAACATTAAAAGCAGGGGACCTTGTCCATCTTACCGGAACGATATACACAGGGAGGGATCAAACCCACCGTCGCCTCTGCGCGCTGCTCGAAAAAGGTGAGGAACTGCCTGTGGATCTCTCAGGTCAACTCCTTTACTACGTTGGCCCCAGCCCAGCCAGGCCAGGAAAAATTATCGGCGCAGCAGGTCCAACCACCAGCTACAGGATGGATTCGTATACCCCCCAACTGCTTGAACTTGGTTTAACAGCCACCCTGGGTAAAGGTGCGCGCTCAAATCTAGTCCGCAAGGCTATGCTCAAACATGGTGCTCTCTACCTTTCTACCTTCGGCGGAGCAGGAGCATATCTCTCACAATGCGTTAAAAAAATGGAGACTATCGCCTTTCATGATGCTGGACCAGAAGCTCTCTTTCTGCTAGAAGTTGAAAATTTTCCAGCGGTTGTCATTGATGACGTCCATGGTACTGATTATTATAAAAAAATTAGAAACAGGAATTCTGAAGTGTAAGTTCATCCCCCTTACCCCACTTTGCACCCCCACATAACATCACAGTACCCATCTTCTTTTTTTAAAAAAAAATTCACTTTCACCAATAAAATATTTATCAAACAATACTAAACATATACCTGAACAATTAATCTCACCCCAGTTTTTTTCAAGAATCAAAATTATCCTCTTCTTGCCCATCATATAGTAGCCCACAAACCTGAACAACACCTCATATTGTGTTTTGCACCAGTTTCTATCACATATCCAAACTATTGATTTACTGTATATATTTTCCCTTGACTCTAACAAATCCTTCGTATACAACAAATACTAAGTGGAGAAAAGTGGGGAAAAGGGGACCATCAACCCTAAACAACACGTAACACCTGGTGAACCTTTTGAAGGAAAAAGTTGCCGAGCTTCGATTTAGAAGCAGGTCTGAACATTCATTGGATTCAAAAGGACGACTGAACATCCCAAGTCGTTTCCGTGAGGTATTGCGTGAGGTCTACAGCGAAAATATCATCATCACAAACTGGAGTAAAAGCTTGAAAGCTTTTCCTGTCAGCGAGTGGGAAATCCTTGAAGAAAAGCTGCTCAACGAAGGCAAGACTCAGCCTGGTTTTGGAGATTTTGTCAGATATGTCATTTCAGGGGTTACCGAGTGCCAGTTGGATAAACAAGGACGAATATTATTACCACCGACACTTCGCAGCGAATTTGGCATTGAAAAGGAAGTCGTTTTAAACGGTATGCTCGACCATTTTGAAATCTGGGATAAAGAAGCTTGGCAGACTGAAACAAGCAAGACAAGGAAGAATTTCCAGAATTTTGAACAGGGGCTCTCCTCACTTGGAATTTTATAACCCACATGAGTGACCATTTTGCTGACATCTATACATTTATCAGTCCTGGAAAAGGAAATTATCAAGTCCTTACAACCAGCATCTGGAAAACTTTTTGTAGACGGAACCCTTGGCCTGGGAGGACACACTCAGGCAATCCTGGAGGCATCTGTTCCTGATGGCCAGGTCGTTGGATTTGAATGGGACAAGGAAGCTTTTAGTCTTGCAAGTAAACGATTAGCTGATTTTCACAAACGAGTCACTCTCCTCCAGGCAAGTTATGCAGATATACTGGAGGAACTGACCAAGGTCAATATTCATCAAATTGATGGGTTAGTGCTGGATTTAGGAGTTTCATCACTGCAACTGGATAACCGCAAGAGAGGTTTTAGTTTTCAAGGCAATGATCCTCTTGACATGCGGATGAACAGAAACAGAAACACCACAGCTGCAGATCTGGTTAATAGCCTGAGCAAAGAAGATCTCGCCGATATTTTCTTTAACTATGGCGAGGAAAGACAGGCGAGAAGAATTGCAGCACATATTGTCTACGCTCGGCAAATAGAAGCAATCAAAACAACAGGTCAGCTAGCAAAATGCATTGCAGAGGCAATACCAAGAAAATATCACCCAAAAAAAATCCACGTTGCCACCAAAACGTTCCAGGCATTACGGATTGCGGTGAATAGGGAGCTGGACAACGTAGTCAAAGTCGTAAACGATGCTCCTGCAATATTACGAAAGGGGGCCAGGATTTGCATCATTACCTTTCACTCACTGGAAGACAGAATTGTGAAACAGGCTTTTGCAAACAACAAAGATTACACAATTATTACACGTCGGCCTATCAAGCCGACAGATGAAGAGATTGACCGTAACAAACGTGCCAGGAGTGCCAAATTACGGGTAGCGGAAAGAAGATAAGAGGCGGTTTAGAAGAGAGGAGGAAGCTATGGTAACAAATGTAAACTACAGAATGTACAATCAACAATCGCCTTTAATTGGGTTTCGTCAAAACGTATCCAACAGGTCACGCACTACAATTACCTTTCAAATGAAAAAGATATTAGGGCTCACGGTCCTGATTGGCTTTTTAGTAACGTGCATTGTAAGTCAAATAAATACTATGCGTATTCATTCTGCAGGTGTGAAAATGACAGAGTTACAAGCTATGAAAAAAAATGCTGCAAATGAAAACATGAATCTGCTGGTACAAAGGGCTCGACTCATGTCCAAAAAGCATATTGAAAAAATTGCAGCGGTAGAGCTCCAGCTATATTTACCCATAGAGAGCCAAGTGCATAAACTCTAATGAGATGGTTAAAGTTGGAAAGAAACAAACCAAAAATAAGAGAAGACTACTTTTTCTTCTTGCATCGCTTTTCTTTTTGCTGACAGCGGCTGGAGTGACTCTGTATAGATTACCCCTCTCCCTCCAGGACATCGGCAGCGTCATTCAGCTAGCTGTCGGCAAAATAGAAAATCAATCAGCGGACAAGAAGTCCGCTGAACCTGTTTTAAGAGGAACGATATATGACAGAAACTATAAAGAGCTGGGAGTCAGCTATTTACTCTACGATATTATAGCCAGACCAAATGAAATCGAAGACAAGACGAAGACCATCTCCAGGCTGGAGGAAATAACAGGAAAAACAAAAGAAAATATTGAAGACAGTTTCAACAAGACTCATAAAAACATTAAAATTGCTGGCTACTTAAGCCAGGATCAGGCATCGGAGGTCAAACAGCTCGATCTTGCAGGTATTTATATCAAGCCAAACGAAACTCGTTTCTACCCGGAACATACCATGGCCGCACATTTACTTGGGTTTTCAGACAATAATATTGGTTTGAAAGGTGCTGAAGGGCTCTACGATACCATCCTACAGCCTGGAGAATTCATCCAATCAGATGCTCCTGAAGTAGATTTTGCCGGAGAGAAAATTTTAGGGCGCTCCCGCACAGATATCGTTCTCACTCTTGACACCCAGCTCCAGAAAAAAACAGACGAGCTGCTGAAAAAATACATGAAGGACCAGCAGATGGATCAGGCAATGGCCATCGTTTTGGATATACGAACTGGTGGCGTCCTCTCCTTTAACAGCTTGCCAACATTTGACCCTAATTATTACTGGAAGGCGGATGAATCAAATCAAAAAAGCCTTCATGACAGTATCCAGTTTGACCTGGGCATGATCCATCCTCTTCTTGCAAGGACTGCCAGATCCATAAGCAGTAATGGCATGGGAACTGATTTGCCTCCAGTGTTCGTTGCAAGCCAAAACCTTGGCTTAACATCAGAACAGATTGTTGCATCAAACCAAAAGCTTGGCCTGTATACTGAAATTGATTGTTACCTGCCCCTTTGCCAGAAAGATAATACAGACCATTTAAAACCTGCAGAAACGCATTCTCCACAACAAGCTTCATGCCTAAAAATCACAAATACATTTGCCAGCCTTCTCAATGGTGGTTACAAGTTAAAACCATTTTTTTTGGAATCGATTTTCGATCATAATCTTGGTAAATCCTTTGGCAGAAACAACCTGATCGGCACAGCTACTACAGGTATTTTTGAACCTGCCCAAGGCGTTAAAGTCCGAAGAGAATTATCAAGGCTTAAAAAAAACAATAAACAGGATTATGTCTTTATTCATGGTTCCACAGTCAAAACCATTGCTACTGGAAATTTTTCCAAGTATGTAAACCAGGAAATACTCATTGGTTGGGTTCCCAAAAAAATTCCTGATATCCTTCTGGTTGTTGCGGCTCAAAGATCTCACCTGGCGCCCTTAAAAAAACAGGTGAAAAAGAAAAAAATCACACTGCCAGGTCTTGGCACAAAACTGTTGCCTTTTCTACACAGCAATAATGTGCGAACAACCGGAGATGAAATAGTTCTAAAACCTACCAATGAAAACCTTGAGCGTTTTCTTATATCTCGTCAGATTGATCACCCGCAAACAAAGTTAGAAACACCAGTTTCTCTTAAAAAAATGCCAAATGTGCTGGGGCTTAGTTTACGTAAGGGCTTGCAGGAACTTAACCATCTTAAACTTAACATAAGAGCACAGGGCACCGGACGGATAGTTTCCCAGGATCCTAAAGCAGGAACATCGTTGGAAAACATTGAGGAAGTTTTTTTGTTACTGGAACCAGAACTTCCCTAAAGGATACAAATGAGTACTCTTGGCAAGATTTTAAGCAGCTTAAACCCAAAACCAGGTCAAATAGATTCCACAACTGCGTCCATAAAAGTTACGTCAGTAACCAGTGACTCTCGTGATGTGCAAGAAGGCAGTATCTTTGTTGCCATTCATGGAGAAAATACTGACGGTCACTTATTCATACACCAGGCTATTGAAAATGGCTGTATCTGCGTAATAGTTGAAAAAAAAGACGATACAATACCAGAGAGTGTCAGTGTCATAAAGGTTGCTGACAGCCATCAAGCGCTTGGCTTATTGGCAGCTGCCTTTTTTGGGCACCCGGCAAGCGAACTGAAAATGATCGGCATTACTGGTACCAATGGCAAAACGACGACCTCTTGGATTTTAGAAAAACTCCTGCAGGCAGCAAATATTCAGACAGGGGTTATTGGAACTATTAATTATCGTTACACAGGTAGAGACGGACATACCACTATCGTGGATGCTTCCCTGACAACTCCAGAGCCTGTTTTCCTCCATGGTCTCCTGCGCAAGATGCTGGATAAAGGTATTAGCCATGTCATCATGGAAGTTTCCTCACATGCTCTTGCCCAAAAAAGAATTGCAGGTGTCTTTTTTGATGTAGGAATTTTTACCAACCTGAGTCATGATCACCTCGATTTCCATAAAGAAATGAAGAGCTATTTCAGCTCAAAGCAAAAGCTGTTTACAGACTATATTACAACACAAGGTAAGGCTGTAATAATTTGTGAACCTGATTCAAAGTGGGGCATAAAGCTAAGAGATAATTTACTCAATATTGACTTTTTTCCTTATAATCAAAAACCTCATCAGGGAAAAACGATT
>CAMYOP010000063.1:0-15522 GCA_947260045.1 uncultured Desulfobulbaceae bacterium | reverse complement strand
GTTCAGACTGTCTCTTGTCAATCCAAGAAAAATCTCAGAAACTATCCTCACCTTTAATTGGTAAATTCAATATATCTAACTTACTTGCAGCCGTTGGAACTGGCATAACTCTAGGATTTTCCTTGAAAGATGCATGTGAGTCCATCGCCTCGCTTTCCCGTATCCCTGGAAGACTTGAGAAGATCCATTTGCCAACCTCAATAAATCAACAAAATGAACCAGCTGTATTTGTTGATTTTGCCCATACTCCAGAAGCACTCGTCAATGTTTTGGAAACCCTTAGCCAAATTAAGACAAAACGTCTTATTTCAGTTATTGGCTGTGGAGGAGACAGGGATAAAGAAAAACGCCCGCTCATGGGAGAGGCTGCAGCGAAACTATCCGATGTGACCATCATAACTTCTGATAATCCAAGGTCTGAAGATCCCGCGGAAATAGTAGCTCAAATCGAAAAAGGTGTACAAAAAATATACAACAAAGCAGACAGTACTCAAAACCTTTTTGATCCTTCCCGACCTGCCAGAGGATACATGGTCGTGGTAGATAGGCACCTTGCCATAGATCTGGCATGCAGACTTGCTGCACCAGAAGATATTGTTCTTATTGCAGGCAAAGGGCATGAACAATATCAAATATCAAAAAATGGAAAGCAATATTTCAGCGACAGGGATGAAGCGATCAATGGCCTCATGGCATGGAATAATTTTCATCTATTAAATGCTACAGGAGGCATACTTTTAAAAGATGTTCAAAACAATATCCTGACAAATATTTCTACAGATACGCGCTCTCTAAAAGAAGGAGAAATTTTTATTGCCCTGTCCGGAGACAATTTTGATGGTCATAATTATATAGAAAGTGCTGTGAAAAAAGGTGCCAAAGCCATCATCGTTGATCAAAAAATTAGCCCACCTGAAAACATATTAATCATCCAGGTAGACAATTGTCTTGAAGCGTTGGGAAACCTTGCTCGTTATCGTCGTCAGCTCCTACAAAATGCCTTATCAGTTGTTGCAATTACAGGGAGCAGCGGAAAAACCACAGTAAAAGAAATAACCTCGGCAATATTTAAACTCCACCTCAGAAAAGCATTCAAGACTCCAGATCCACTCTTAATGACTAAAGGAAATTTCAATAACCTTATTGGGCTTCCCCTATCACTGCTACCAGTGAAGGCAAATCATAAGGTTGCTATCCTGGAAATGGGAATGAATCAACCGGGTGAAATAAGGAGGTTGACAGAGATTGCTGAGCCGAATATAGGCTGCATAACAAATGTACAACCAGCTCACCTTGAAGGTCTTGGGAACATAAAAAATGTCGCAAAAGCAAAAGGCGAACTTTTTGACACCCTGCCCCCAAAGGCAATTCGCATTGTAAATCTTGACGACAAGCATGTGCGCCATCTTACAGATTTTGAGCACTACTCATGTATCGGTTTTGCTGTTACTGCTGCTGGCAGACGCTATCGGCCCCTCATAAAAGCAGATTGCATAAAAAGCCTCGGCGAAAAAGGCATGCGATTTACACTGCATATAGGTTCATGGAAAAAGAGGCTTACCATCCAGGCAACTGGAATGCATAATGTAAGCAACTCAACGGCTGCTGCAGCAATTGCATACGCTGCAGGAATAGATACTGAGTTAATAATCCAGGCCTTAAGCACATACCGTTCATTTGACAAAAGAATGGAGTTTGACGATTTAGCAAATGGTATCAAAATCGTCAATGATACCTATAATGCTAATCCTTCATCAATGTCTGCTGCACTTGAAACGGTTGTAGGTTTCGGGAAAAAATGCAAGCATGCTGCGGCCCTTGGAGACATGCTGGAGCTTGGTGACAAGTCGATTGCTGCACACAAGAAAATTGGCCGCCTTGTTGGCTGTCTTCAATATGACTACCTGGCCACAACAGGCTCTTTTGCAGCAGAATTAGCACGAGAAGCCATTAAAAACGGTATGTCTGATAAAACTGCTCGTGTCTTTGACAGCAAAGAGGACATGGCTCAATGGTTTGCTGAGCTCATGCAGGAAGAGAAACTGCAAAAAGATGATTGGCTTCTTGTAAAAGGCTCTAGAGGAATGCGGATGGAAAAATTGCTTCACAACCTTAAAAAATATATTCAAGTTACAGGGTAAATCGAAACACCATGCTTTATCATTTTCTCTATCCTCTCCATATACATTTCAGCGGACTCAATGTCTTCCGCTATATCACCTTTCGTTCGATTGGCTGCGCCATCACTGCTTTTCTAATTATTATCTTCATTGCACCTCATTTTATAAGAATATTGAAACAGTACCAAATAGGACAAGTAATAAGAACTGACGGTCCCAAATCTCATTTGAGTAAACAGGGTGTGCCAACCATGGGAGGAGCACTCATACTTGGATCAATCTTACTAAGTGTACTGCTCTGGGCGAACCTGACCAGCAACCTTATATGGATTCTTTTGGGCATTACCCTGTTTTTCGGTATCATTGGCTCCATAGATGACCTTAAAAAGGTACGAAAGAAAAACACGAAAGGACTTTCTGCCAAAGGGAAGCTGATTCTCCAAATACTTGGAGCTTCTGCAGTTGGCTTGTTCTTGATTATCCATCCTGAATATGATGGGCAGCTCAGCCTCCCATTTATTAAAGGATTTCATCCAGACCTTGGTTGGTGGTACATTCCCTTTGCGGTACTTGTTATTGTTGGAGCTTCAAATGCTGTCAACCTGACCGATGGCTTAGACGGTCTGGCGACAGGTCCCATGGTCATAAGCTCCTCTGTTTATCTCATATTTTCTTATATTGCTGGTAATGCAATTATCTCTAACTATCTACAGGTTCCCTTTGTTCCTGGTGCTGGTGAAGTTGCTGTGTTCTGTGCAGCCATTGCCGGTGCATGTTTAGGCTTTCTCTGGTTCAACTCATATCCAGCTGAAATTTTCATGGGTGACGTTGGCTCGCTTGCCCTGGGCGGTACACTTGGCACCGTTTCCATTATCATCAAACAGGAATTTCTCTTAGCAATTGTTGGTGGCATCTTTGTCATGGAGGCCATTTCTGTGATCTTGCAAGTGAGCTATTATAAAATTTCCGGAGGAAAAAGAATTTTCCTCATGGCTCCCTTCCACCATCATTTTGAGAAAAAAGGATGGCATGAACCAAAAGTAGTTGTTCGTTTCTGGATTATCTCAATCATCCTAGGCCTGATTGCTCTGGCAACACTGAAACTCAGGTAACGCTTATGATTTTAGATACAGTCAAAAACGCACTTATTATAGGCCTCGGCACATCAGGAATTGCCACTGCCCGTTTCCTTTGTAATAGAGGTTTAACTGTTTTTATTTCAGAGTCTCGAAAAATTGGTGACCTTAACCCTCTCCATTTAACAACTCTTAAAAAACTTGGAGTTGAAATTGAGACAGAAGGTCACACAGAAAAATTTCTTGATACACCATGCCTTGTTATCCCAAGCCCAGGTGTACCTCTTGACCTTCCAATCTTACAAAAGGCCAGAGACAAGGGATATGAAGTAATTGGAGAGCTTGCACTCCTGGAAGATATTACCAATGTACCTGTCATTGCAATAACCGGCACCAATGGAAAAACAACTGTTACAAGCCTCATTGGCCACCTCCTCAAGACAAGCAATAAAAAAGTATTTGTCGGAGGAAATATTGGTACAGCAGTCTTGGATTTTTTTATTGAAAAGGAAACTCCGGAATTCATCGTTCTCGAAGTATCTAGTTTTCAGCTCGATATAGCTAAATCATTCCATCCAAACATCTCCATCCTCTTAAACATCTCCCCGGACCATCTGGACCGCCATGGAACTCTAAATAACTATATCTTGGCAAAACAAAAAATATTTACCAACCAAACCGGCAATGACATTGCAATCATAGGTGCAGATGATCCTGATACTACTGCAGCTGCGCGCCCGACCAAGGCAAAACTATTGCGCTTTGGTGAATCTTCCTCCTATGAGGCGACAACAGGTAATCAAAAAATTACCCTGAGCAACATTTTTGATGGTGATGACAGCGTTGAAACCTATGACCTGAGCAAGAGCAACCTCAGCTCTAAAATTAATTGCTCAAATACTGCAGCCGCAGTTCTTGCTGTGCGCAGCCTTGGCTGCAGCAAATCAGATATACAACGTGGCCTTAACAGCTTTACCCCCCCTTCACATCGGATGGAACTCGTTGCCGAACACAATAATATTCGCTGGATTAATGATTCAAAAGCAACAAATATCGGTGCAGTTGCTGCTGCGCTCTCAAACTTCAACACTCCGGTGATACTTATTGCAGGTGGCAGAAATAAAGGCTGCGATTTCACCTTGCTTGAAGAAGCAGTACAGGAACATGTCAAAGAAATTTTTCTTATCGGTGAAGCCAGTCAAGCAATCGATGAAGCATTTGGCCATTTAATAAAATCAACCAGAGTAGAAACCCTTTATGATGCTGTGGAAGCAGCCACTCTCGCTGCATTTCCAGGAGACACTATATTACTTGCGCCAGGCTGTGCGAGCTTTGACATGTTTTCTGGTTATGCCCAAAGAGGACTAGTTTTCCAGCAGGCAGTTTCTTCAGTATTGAAAAAATTATCGCCAACAGACAAAAAGACTCAAGACAAGGTGATGCTATGACTAAAGTCTGCTGTGAATGTAAACAGATAAAAGTAAACAATACATGGGAACAGAGTCCGATCCCTTTGAAAGTCGCTGTCACCCATGGATATTGCCCAAAATGTTACGATGCTCTTATGAAAAAACTGCATCGCTATATGGTAGGCTCCATGATGGGTGCTGCAGTATGTGAACTTGAAAAAACCATGTTTCCTCAGGCTTCGTATTAATGAATCTCATCATTACTGGTGGTGGCACCGGCGGACATCTCTTCCCGGGAATTGCAGTGGCAAAAGGGATGCAGCAAAAGTATAAACAGTGCACAGTCATGTTTATTGGCACCAATAGATTAATAGATCAAAAAGCCCTTACAGGACGAGGCTTTCGCCTTAAATCCATACAATGCTCTGGTATAAAAGGAATGGGCTTTATAAATAAAGTGAAAAGTGCACTACAACTCCCTCTGGCACTTTTTGAATCTCTTAAAATACTCAGCGAGTTCAAACCGCATCTTGTTTTCGGTGTAGGCGGATATGTAACTGGCCCTGTCTTATTGGCTGCCTGGTTGAAAAAAATTCCCATCTGCATCCATGAGCAAAATTCTGTTCCTGGATTGGCCAACAAAATTACAGCAAAACTTGCCAGTAAGATCTTTTTATCAATTCCCTGTAATTACCCCTTCCCTCCACACAAGACAGTTCTCAGCGGCAACCCCATCCGCGAAGAGATCCTTACTGCAGCGAACAGGCCGCCAGAGAAGAATACAGTCCTTACAATTCTGGTCCTTGGTGGAAGCCAGGGAGCTCATCGGGTGAACCAGTTAATGACAAATATTGCTGGACAGCTCAATGAGGTCTATGGCAATAAAATTCATATAATCCACCAAACAGGTGTGAGCGATGAAAATGATGTCCGCCTTGCATACCAAAAGCAAAAGGTATCAGCAGAAGTAAAAGATTTTTTCCATGACATGGCACATGTGTACAGACAGGCTGACTTGGTAGTATCACGTGCTGGAGCAACCACTTTAGCAGAGCTTTCCATAATGGGCCTGCCAGTCATTCTCATTCCTTTCCCATATGCTGCCGATAACCATCAAGAAATAAACGGAGCTCACTTTGTAAAGGGTGGGGGTGCCAGAATGTTCAGTGACAAAGAACTGACTGACGAACTATTTTTCAAAGTATTCAGTGAGCTCTTGCACAATCGGGAGGAGTTACATAAAATGGCACGAAACATGAAAAAACTGAGTCGACCTGAAGCAACAGAAAACATTATCAATGAATGTGTTAAACTTACACAACCTATTGAAAATTAATAAAAAATCAACAGCCACTAAATCCATATTACATGTATAAAAAAACAAAACATATTCATTTTGTCGGAATTGGTGGAATTGGCATGAGTGGCATTGCTGAGCTTCTGCTTAACCTAGGCTATCAGGTCAGTGGTTCAGATCTACGTGCTTCTGATATTACCAGAAAATTACAATCTTTAGGTGCTCAGATCTCGACAGGTCATGACGGCAGACTTGTTGGTGATTCTGATGTAGTTGTAACATCATCTGCCATCACTGAGGACAATCCTGAAGTTCTCGTTGCCACTGAGAAACATATTCCAGTAATCCAACGTGCTGAGATGCTCGCAGAGCTCATGCGCCTTAAAAAATTTGGCGTCGCAATTGCTGGCAGTCACGGTAAAACCAGTACCACCAGTCTTGTATCCTGG
Organism: uncultured Desulfobulbaceae bacterium; assembly: GCA_947260045.1. Classification (GTDB taxonomy): domain Bacteria; phylum Desulfobacterota; class Desulfobulbia; order Desulfobulbales; family Desulfobulbaceae; genus CAMYOP01. The sequence continues at coordinate 9,171 of CAMYOP010000063.1, read as the reverse complement.
ATTCTCTACAAAGCCAACTTAGATCCCACCGTTGTCATAGGCGGAAAAGTTGACAGTCTGGGTGGAAACGCAAAACTCGGTGAGGGGGAATTTCTCATAGCAGAGGCAGATGAAAGCGACGGCTCCTTTTTAAAGCTTTCACCTGTTATTGAGGTTGTGACAAATATAGATCTAGAACATCTTGACTACTACAGAGACCTGGATCATATTAAAGAAATATTTTTAGAATTTATCGACAGAATACCCTTTTATGGCGCTGCGATACTTTGCCTGGACGATCCCAATATATCGGAATTATTACCGAGAATACGAAAACGAATCATCACCTATGGCTTGAGTGAACAGGCAGATCTGCATGCAGTTCAGATTCGTTCGGAAAAATGCAAGACCAGTTTCAATGTTCGCTTTCGAGGAAAAGACCTGGGCCAAGTGTGTTTGAACATGCCAGGAACTCATAATGTTTATAACAGTCTTGCTGCCATTGCAGTAGCATTGGAACTTGAAATTGATTTCCCTGTTATAGCAGATAGTTTAGCAAGCTTTGGAGGAGTTCAAAGACGACTTCAGGTAAAAGGTGAAGTTGATGATATCCTGATCATTGATGATTATGGTCATCACCCTACTGAAATCAAAGCAACCTTGCAGGCAGTACGAGAAGGTTGGCCAGACAGAAATCTGGTCGTACTTTTTCAACCCCATCGCTATAGTCGTACCCAGGGTTTGTTTGATGAGTTTAAAACTGCCTTCCACCGTGCAGACACACTTATTCTAACTGATATTTATGCTGCAAGTGAAGAACCAATTGAAGGTGTAAGCAGTGAAAATTTACTCAAAGCAGTAAAACAACATGGACAACGACAAGCTCATCATATAGCCAAAGAAGAACTGGTAGGTAAAGTTCTCCAGCTGGCAAAACCAGGAGATCTTATATTGACCCTTGGTGCTGGAAACATTGTTCATACAGGAGAAGAACTTCTGGAACAATTGACGAATAATTCTAATTTGAAATAATTTATACAACTAAGGTATTGAGTGCTATTGTGCATGGAAAACAAATAACATCTGAGCAAAAAGCATCACTGCATTCCTTTTGGAATGGTGAGCTGGAATTTGATGCTCCAATGGCAAAGTACTCCACCTTAAAATCAGGTGGGCCTGCGGCTGTTATGCTTACAGTGACAACTGAGAAAGAATTAGTTCAAGTTCTAAATTGGACATATAATTCTGAGCTCCCCTTTAGAATAATAGGTGGCGGAAGCAATATTTTAGTCAATGAAAATGGTTTCCACGGAGTGGTTATTTGCCTGAAAGGCGAATTTTGTGAAATCATACCAGACCAATTAGTTGATACAGAGTCCAGCAAGGTAACTCTTACTGTCGGTGCGGGTTGCTCACTTGCCAGGTTGGTATCCTGGTGCGTTACAAACAAATTAGCAGGGCTTGAGTTTTTGACAGGTATTCCAGGAACACTTGGTGGCGCTGTCCGCATGAATGCAGGTGCCTTCAATAAATCCATGAGTGAAGTTATAGAATCACTTGGCTGTGCAGACGATAATGGTACCATTTCTACCCATGCAGGAAGTGAGTTCAAGTTTTCTTATCGAAACATTGAGTTTAAAGAAAAAAATATACCTTCACCGCTGATTGTCAGGGCGACGTTAACACTTCGAAAGGGAAATAAAAAAAATATTCAATCACTATGTGCAAATATCATTAAAAAACGTAAAGAAAAACAACCGTATACTATGCCATCAGCTGGTTCATTTTTTAAAAATCCTGTTGGCGACTCCGCTGGTCGCTTGATAGAAGCGGCCGGATTGAAAGGATTACAGTACGGTGATGCAATGGTATCAGACAAACATGCAAATTTTATTGTAAATACAGGGTCAGCATCTGCAACTGATATTACATCTCTGATGAAAGAAGTTCAGATACAAGTTTATAAATCTTCAGGGATTATGCTTGAACCAGAAGTTCATTTTATTTAGAGATTGAAACAAAAACAACGAACTGAACAATTTACTCTTCGGACAGACCCATGACGCGATACACACCTCCAAAAATGAGAAAAGACCGCTGGTTTTCATTTTTATTAAAGGGTTTTAGCTTGAAGCGTAAAAAATTGAACCAAAAACCAAAGCAAGTCGGCTCAAGAAGGAAAAATAACCCGTTAAAAGGGGTGCAACGAAAGTGGTATGCTAAAAACCTTTCACGTGGAATTGCTGTAGGATTTGTTGCCTTAATAATCATTTTTGGCTGTGGCCATATTACATTCAAGCTCATTGCAGGATCTAATATTTTTGATGTGTATACAATCGACATCAAAGGAAACTCTAACATTCCAGATAGAGAAATTCATGAACTGGCACAGGTGGATCAAGGCAGCAATCTATTAAATATCAATCTGAAAAAAGTAGAAACAACTATCACAAGTCATAATTGGCTTGAGAGTGTACAGGTAAAAAGACGCTTTCCCTCGACCATTGAAATTACAGTTAAGGAACATTCACCCTTAGGCCTTGTCAATATTGAGAAGAATAAAAAGCTGCAGTTACATTATTTTGATAGGCAGGGAAAAATATTTGCTCCGGCTCAGGGAAAAGAAGACATAGACTTTCCGGTTATAACTGGAATTATTGCTCAAAATGAAGCAAAAAATTTACGTTTTAATAAAGATTCACAGGCTGGTATGGCTCTGCAATTTCTAAAACTTGCTTCAGGTGGAAACGCAATTCTTCCCTTACAGGCTATTTCAGAAATCAACATCCACCCCCAATATGGACTCATCGCCTATCTGACAGACAGGCCTTTTCCAATATTTCTTGGCAAAGAAAATATAAAAAACAGATACTATCAACTCGTTAAAATCTTTAGACAACTCTATAAGAATAAAAAAGTAGAAGACATAGCCAAAATACAGCTTAACTATGCTGAAAACAAAGTTCTCGTTACAATGGTAGAACCTAATAAATTATGAAAGTTGAAAAAACTGAACCCCAGGAACGTGGCGACCTAGTTGCTGGTCTTGATATTGGAACGACCAAGATCTGTGCTGTTATCGGTGAGTCATTTGAAAATGGCAGAATAGATCTGATTGGTGTTGGCACTGCTGCCTCCTCTGGTATGAAACGAGGAGTTGTCGTCAATATAGAGTCCACAGTAAAAGCTATCAGGCAGGCTTTAAAAGAAGCTGAAGATATGGCTGGCTGTGACGTCGAAACAGTGTATGTAGGTATTGCCGGAAATCATATAAAAGGTTTCAACAGCCCTGGTATTATTGCCATCAATAACCAGGAGATTAAACAAAAAGATATCGATGCGGTCATAGAAGCTGCACGCACAGTAAAAATATCTGATAACCAGCAAATTATCCATGTGCTTCCTCAGGAATACATGGTGGATGACCACACTGGCATTCAAAACCCGCTTGGCATGACTGGTGTTAGGCTTGTCACAAACGTACATATTGTAACAGCCGATGTAACCGCACTGCATAACCTTGTCACAAGCTGTAATAGAGCAGGCCTTCAAGTCTCTGAAATAGTACTTGAATCTGTGGCCTCCTCATATACTCTGCTCGACAATGATGAGATGGAGTTAGGGGTGGCCTTGCTTGACATAGGTGGAGGGACAACAGACCTTGCTATTTTCTGCAACGGAACAGTTAAACACACCTGGGAGCTTGCCCTTGGCGGTAACGCTCTGACTAGTGATCTTTCACAGGGGTTGCGTACACCTCTGCACGAGGCAGAAGAATTAAAATACCTCTATGGAGGGGCAATGTCCTCCATGATAAAAGAAAACCATATCATTGAAGTCCCGACAGTCGGTGACCGTAAAGCACGTAAAATATCACAAAGGGTTATGGTGGAAATTCTTGAAGCAAGAATGGAAGAAATTCTCCAGTTGGCTAATAAAAATATTTGTTCTTCTGGTTACCGTAACAGGATAAATGCCGGACTTGTTATCACAGGTGGCACTGCTCTTTTGGCAAATGTCGTAGACATGGCTGAGCAGATATTTGATCTTCCTGTAAGAATTGGTTACCCGCAAGGTGTTGGTGGCAAATCTCATGAAGTTGAATCCCCGCGATGCACCACAGCCGTCGGTTTATTACAGTACGGCTCCCATGCACCAGCACACTCACATAAAGGGGCAACAAACATTATGGATAAACTTAAGGGCTGGGTAAAAAATATTGTCTGAGACCATTTTTGTAATCCAAATTTTTTTTTATTACAGCAAATAATTATTAGAAAGATCTAATTTGTTTAAGTTCCGTTATAAGATCACTTTTAAACCAGAGCTCCACAATAGAAACAACGGTATGGGCAACAAAATCATACAAATTATCCTCGATTTTCTCTTTAGTCTATGGGGAGTTAATGGTATAAAAAGATCAGTAATCAGGAACTCTAATTCAGGGGGAGCCAATGCCTTTTAGAGTGGCAGAAGAAGATAATTCAGTAGCAAACATCAAGGTTATTGGAGTAGGCGGTGGTGGAGGCAATGCCATCAACACCATGGTTGCAAATCGACTCCAAATGATGCAGCACAGGAAAGCATAGAAGAACTCCAACACGCTCTTAACGGAGCGGACATGATTTTTATCACCGCAGGTATGGGTGGCGGGACAGGAACAGGAGCATCCCCTGTAATTGCAAAAATCAGTAAGGAAATGGGTGCACTCACTGTAGCAGTCGTCACCAAACCATTTTATTTTGAAGCCAAAAAAAGAATGCGTAATGCTGAAGAAGGATGGAACTCCCTAAAACAGCATGTTGATACCATTATAACAATTCCCAATGACCGTCTTATCAGCCTCATGCAAAAAAACTCCACGTTAGTGGATATGATGCAAATGGTTGATGATGTTTTACTACAAGCTGTTAAAGGTATCACAGATTTAATAAACCTTCCCGGCCATATTAATGTTGACTTCGCCGATCTGCGTACTGTTATGAAAGAAGTTGGCCCAGCTATTATGGGCTCCGGTTCTGCAAGTGGTGAAAACAGAGCAACAGAAGCAGCCAAACGAGCCATTGATAACCAACTCCTCGAAGATGTGGGCATTGATGGTGCAAAAGGTATCCTTATAAACATTTCCGCCACCCAGGAAAGTCTTACCATGGCGGAATTTATGGAAGCATCCGCCTTGATTCAAGATAAAGCCCATGAAGATGCTAATATTATCATTGGGGCTCTTTTTGATGATAGCTTAGAGGACGAGCTCCGGGTGACTGTTATTGCTACTGGTATATCCAGCATGGAGGAACAGGAGACGATTTCCCATATAGAAGTGAAAAAAAGTGCCCTGCGTGAAGAACAAGCTGAGAATAACATCACACTCAAAAGAGAAAGTGGCATAGAAACAAGAGCCGTTCATTTCGCGAAACCAAATCCAGCTCCTCGTTCTCCAAGTATGCCTCGACCTGTATTTGACGATTCTGATTCTGAACGCGATGATTGGGACGAACCAGCATATATTCGCAAAAAAGCAAATTAATTATTTTAGGCAGACCTCTTAAAAAGAAATTCTTGAATATTACTACACGACTCTAATTGGTTGAAAATATACACACTGGTCGCATATAAAATTTACTCAAGAAAATTTGACGGCGATACCTCCCCTTTATTTTTAAAAATAGATTAAACTTTGTCCTCTTTCCTGCAGACCGAAATCGGGACTGTTCACAAGAAATGGAAAAACCGGCTTCCGGTTGCTCTTATTTATCCCAATACTTACCCCCTTGCTGTCTCAAATCTAGGCTTTCAGCTGGTTTATGCCCTCCTGAACACCCTTGATTTTATTGTATGTGAACGTTTTACCTATCCTATGGATTCCGAGCCATTGCGCTCACTCGAATCAAATCGTCCTCTCTCAGATTTTCCACTGGTATTTGGATCCATCAGTTTTGAGCATGATTTTCCAAACCTTGTTGCCCTCCTTACCGGCGGCAAAATAGAACCCTTTGCTGCTGATCGTTCCATAAAACCAAAAAAAGGCTCCCCCCTTATTATACTTGGTGGCGTCGGGGTATTTATGAACCCCGAACCTCTAGCACCTTTTGCTGACCTGATGGTCATAGGTGAAGCAGAACCAATTCTGGAAAAACTCGTCACTCATATAGCCAGCCTGCTAGAGACCAATCAAGACAAAAACAAAATTTTAACAGAAGTTACTCAGTCCATACCAGGATGTTACGTCCCTTCCCTTTACTCTTTCAGGTATGGAAAAAATGGTGCAGTACAAACTGTAGAAAATAAACCTCAAGCACCTGAAAAGATATTCAAAGTCATTCAAACCAGGGAAGATGCGTCGGGACATTCCCAACTCTTTTCACCTGACGCTGAACTCAATATGTACATGACAGAACTTGGTCGCGGGTGCCGCAGGGGATGTCGATTTTGTGCTGCTGGCTTTATTTACAGGCCTCCCAGACTTTGGAAAGCTGATACTATCATAAAAAGCCTTGATGATCGGCCAGAAGGAATGCAGCGAATCGGTTTACTCGGGGTAGAAATGGTTTCAGATGATGTACTGGATAATATTTCAGAATATATGCAAGATAGATCCTGCACTTTGTCATTTTCGTCATTACGGGCAGACAGGATTTCAAAAAACCTTTTGGAACTATTGCGCAGATCAAATCTGAAAAGTGCTGCCATTGCCCCAGATGGCTGCTCCGAAAGGCTCAGACGAGTTATCAATAAAGGTTTAACCGAAGAAGACCTGTTGGCTGCTGCGATAGCACTGGTCGATGCTGGAATCATGAATCTTAAGCTGTATGTCATGATCGGTCTTCCGACAGAAACACTTGACGATTTGGAAGAACTTATCAGCTTTATCAAAAGGCTCAAAAAGGAGATTATACCTATTGGCAAGAAGCGAGGGCGTCTTTCCACCATTACCCTTTCAGTTAATTCCTTTGTACCCAAACCCTGGACACCATTCCAATATGTCTCTTTTGGCGGTCTTGATGAAGAAACTGCATCTGACGACATTTCCGGACAAAAAGCCTTACTGGCACTCAAACAAAAAATCAAGTATCTTCGAAAAGCCTTATCCAGTGAGGCAAATGTAAAAATGAACAGCGATCGACCTGACATTGTCTTACAACAGGCAGTCCTTTCCAGGGGAGACAGACGTCTTGCACCAGTTCTCTACGACATGGCGGTGCATAAGACTCCTTTTAAACAGGCCATGAAAAAACATCATCTCACTCCCTGGGAATACGCTATCAGACCTAGGAAAAAGGAAGAATTATTTTGCTGGGATCTGATGGATCACGGAATTACTAAAAATTATCTCTGGAGTGAATTCCAAAAGTCATTAAAGGCCAAATTAACTGAGCCATGCGATACAAAAATTTGCAGACGCTGTGGGGTATGTAATGAAAAAACCCCTTTCTAAATCAACTTTGAGACGAAAAAAATTCCAACAGAGAAACATTTCTGTCGCCCTTCAACCTTTTAAACTTGTTAAGTATTTCTCCTTTACGAGCCTCTTTGTAATTCTTTTTGCTTCTTTTGTTTTATCTTGGACCATTTCCAACAATGCTAAAAAGGTTCTCCTTGAACGGAGCGAAGCATACTCCCTCCTTTTTGCTGAAAACCTGAATAAACAGGTTTTTCTCCAGTTCGTATTGCCAACGGTTCTTCGTTACGGACATATAGCACTCAGCAATAACACTCAGTTTCGACGACTTGATTCCATCGTTAATAACATTACTGAAGGTATGAAAATTGATTCTCTCATTATTTTTGATTCAGGTGAAAACATAGTCTCCTATTCAACAGAAATTGAGCTTGTTGGCAAAAAGAATCTTGGTGGCCTTGAATATAAAAAAGCGCTGAAAGGAGACAACAACTCCATACTGATTTCCAGCGGTTCTCTCTTTAATCTTCTGCCAGGTGCTCCTCCCTTTTACTGTAAGCTTAAAACCTATATACCCTTTAGACAGGAGGATAAATTTGGCAAGAGAAGTGGCAATATCATGGGGGTTATCGAAGTGGTACAGGACCTGTCCGAGGACTTGAAAGCCATTATCAAACTCCAGGGTGAAATTATTATTCTCTCTCTTTCCATCATGGTCTTACTGCTTATCGTTTTAAGTATTATTGTTGCCCGAGGAAGCAGAATTATAGAAGCTCGCGCTCGTGAGCGAAGTCGTCTTGAAGAAAAACTCCATGAAGCGGAACGGCTTGCCAGTTTGGGTAAAATGGTTGCAAGCGTTTCCCATGAAATTAAAAATCCTCTCGGTATTATCAGATCCACTGCGGAAATCCTGGGCAAAAGAATCAGTAAGGTTGCACCTGGCAATGAACACCTTGCCTCAATAATTGTTGAGGAGACCTCAAGGTTAAATAATATTGTCACTGAATTTCTTGACTTTGCCAGGCCCAGTGACCCAAAGATGATATCCACCTCTCTCAACAGTCTTGTGGAAAGGGTCAATGTCTTTATGGAACCAGAATTTACGACTAAAAGTATTAGCTCTGTCCTCAAGCTTGATCCAAGTATTCCTGAGATCAAAATGGATGGTGAAAAAATTTATCAAGTTTTGCTCAATATAGTAGTTAATGCTGTTCAGGCTATGGAGGGTGGAGGCTCGCTTACCATTGAAACCCAAGGCGGCCATGACTCGACTGTCGGCATAATAAAAATCACTGACAGCGGGCCCGGCATGTCCAAGGAAAAAATTGAGCAGATATTTAAACCTTTTTTTACCGATAAAAATCGTGGAAGCGGACTCGGTTTGGCCATAGCCAAAAAAATAATTGAAAAACATGATGGAGAAATCAGGGTTGCCAGCAAAGAAAATTTTGGATCCACTTTCACATTTTCCGTTGGTGGTCCTCTCTAACGCAGGAGTATCTATTGGTCCTGATTCAATACCGTGGTCAAAACTAAGTATACAATTGCCTGTTGCATCAGTTCCCATGGCTTTGGTCATGCTGCACGTTGTGTGGCGATGGTGGAGGAACTGAGCCGGAATGCTCACATCTCCCTAAAAATTTTTACTCAGGTTCCCAAGTGGTTTTTCAAGGAATCATTGAGTTGTGATTTCGAGTATCACCTATTCCCAAGCGACATAGGGCTTATACAATCTTCACCCCTGTGTGAAGACATCCCAGCTACCATTAAAAAACTTGAGGAATTTTATCCCC
>CAMYOP010000062.1 GCA_947260045.1 uncultured Desulfobulbaceae bacterium | reverse complement strand
TCTGTTAAATCTTTTAAACTGAATGGAGCTTTATTGTCTAGCAACAATAAAAGCAAGTCAAATTGACGTCTTGTAATCCTTTTTTCTTGTTTTTCGAATGCATAAAAATCTCTGAGGGTGAATTTTCTTATGAAGAAAATGATAGATTCCTTAATGTCTTGTAGGCTTTCGACAGACGCCTTGAGCATAAACTCAAGAAACGGGGTAATATTTTTTTTAAGCTTAATGCTTTTCGAAAATGAAATGTAATAATCATCAACATTTCTATAATAATAATTAGAAATTTCCTTTGGTACATATTTAATATTGGAAGTTTGGAGCAATAAAGCTTCAATTATTCTCGCTGTCCTCCCGTTGCCGTCTCCAAATGGATGAATAAGGCAAAAATGGTAATGGGCGAGGGCAGCACGAATAAATGGGTTAAGTGTTTTTATTTCTTTACTATTTATCCAACTAACAAACTCGGTCATTAGGTTTTTTATGTCAGCTAGTATTTTAGGGGGAGTATATTTACCACCATGGGCTTTGTCTCCAACATAAACCATTTCGTTTCGGTACTGCCCTGGTATATTATTTTCAAATAGTACATTGCTGGTAATAATTTTATGTAATTCTTTGATTATTTCTTCCGTTAAAGTAAACGGTTCATTAGCAGGCTCAATGCCAGACAACCAATTGTAGGCATTGATTAAATTCTTAATTTCTTGTTTGTCCTTTTGGGTGTAACTAACTATGTCCTCACCTGCAGCAATTCTTTTAACATCTTCTCCTGTGATTGCATTCCCTTCAATCATAGCAGTACCAGATATTGAGCTATACATAATGTCAGGCTCTAAGTGGGATGACAGCTCAGGTAAAATTGGTAGGTCAACAACTGTTTCATTGAGTACAATGGCCCTCATAAGTAGGTTGTTAATTTGAGTTTCATCGTAAATATCACACAAATAAAACTTACCAGACTTAAAAGTCATAATTTCTTTCATTGTTTTGTCCTTAAATATGATGCAGAAAATGTAACATAAATATATTATAAATTCATATGTTTAAGACAGTCACTGTAAATATTATGTAACATCAGTTGTAGCATAAGAAAAAAAAATTTAAAATAGAAAAATCCCGACCAGGGGTCCACTTGACGCCGTAAACCTCTGTGGCGCCGACGCGGCAAGGTTCGGTGGCGGCGCAAGTGACCTTGGACGATGTTTCACAAGAAGTGCACATGAAAAGTGAACAAAGTATATTCTACTAGAAACAGGGGACAGAGCACGATTACAGCTTTCTCCAACAAGATAATGCAGCGAATAAACCAGTGCTCCTCATCCTAGGCGTTAAGATATCCACCTCGAAGATCCAAATATTTTATCAAGGCTTCAAGTTGAACTTACTACTGATATGTCAGATTCTATACTGTCGCATTACGGAAAGTGAAAGACCGGATCTGAACAACTGCAGCTAAATGAGGCTGTGAGTTTAATGAATGCGTATTGTCTCATTATACTAAAAATTACCCATGGGCATTCTTTGGTTCTCAATTCTGGTCAGTTGATGGGTGAGGTCGTTAATTTCATTTTGCCAGTAATTGTGGGTGCCGAAATCAGGAATGATTTGGGAGCTGCCGTCTTCTACTACTTGGTGGGCGCACCAGGCAGCGTAATGGATATAGCGCATTGCCCGTAGCGGCTCGATGAGTGCTATGGTTCTTCTGTCAAACTCATAAAATGTTTCATACCCTTCCAGAAACAAGTCAATTTCAATATGCGAATTTTCCATGTAGTCAGGCAGCAGCATCCAGAGATCCTGTATTGGTGGTCCAACAGACATATCATCAAAATCAATAACATAGAATGATTCTTCAGGTCTGTAAATCAGGTTGGCATAATGACAATCGCCATGGATACGAATATTTTTTGCGTCAGCAAACAGAGGAGTGACAGCATCTATCAGAGTATTTGTTATCTTTTGGAACTGATCCTGAAATTGGGGCTGGATAGTGTTACTTTTTAAAATATATTCAACATGCTGTTTGGTGGAAGTCAGAGGGCCTATGGTTATTCGATCTTTTGGCATCCTCGTTGCACCAGTGGCATGAACCCTACCGAGAAGGCGTCCCAGTTCAAGCCACTGGTCGTCACTAAACTCATCGAGACTTCGTCCACCTTTTCTGTGGTAAATAGCGAAATGAGTATCAGCCAAAGTACCTAGAGTCTTGCCATCCTGAAGGGTCATAGGAGCTATTACAGGAATTTCCTGCTGATCAAGATCTCCTAGAAAATCATGCTCATCCTGGAGCGCCTCAAATGACCAGCGTCCTGGACGGTAAAATTTAGCAATGATAAAATTGCCATCTTCCAACTCCAGTTCGTAGACACGGTTGATATAGCTGTTTAGCTGGCGGCACATATTGGTGCATCGAGCGCCGAGTGCAGATTCTGCACAGTTGATGACTTTATCTTGCGAGAGGCTGAGAAAGGGGGATTCCTGCATAGAATGCCTTTATTTTTCCTTTTTGTGGGGATTTTCAAAAAATACGTAAGGCGTTGAGTAATCACTGAACTCGAAATACACCTTTGTTTCATTTATATCGGCTTTACCATTTAAGTTTTCATCTAAAACGCCGTAGCCGTAGCGATATGGTCTTGCTTGGGAGCCCTTGGTAGATGCTGCTGTGGTCAGTTTGTCAATTTCAAGAAAGCGTTTAACCAGGGTATCTCCTGCATAGATTTCAAGAACACCATCGGTACCTGTCCAGTTTTGTACGGCTCGACCGATCCGGTTCTGGCTTTCCTGGGTACAGGCGCCAAGTAATAACACTGCAAGCAGAGAAAAGAATATTTTTTTCATTACTTACTCCTTAGGTGAAGAGATTTTATCTACGGATATTTTTGCTTATCGTTAATAGTAAACATGTTATGCCAAATAAAAAACTCGCTTGCTTCACTTTATTTTTTATTGTTGGCGAGAACGTGAAATGAGTTCTATATTTTCAGCCTGCTTTAGCTGATAAGGGATCATATGTACTCATGTCTTCCTTTGCAAATAATATAATAATGGAACGTTACAATGTCTTTATACCAAGTGCCAGAACGTGAGAATAGTTATCTTGCTGACCATGTGCAAGTAATCCTTGAGAGTTATCGATTATTGCTTGGAGAAGAATTATTACCAGGAGAAATAGAGAATCCCTCAAAAGCACTGTGGGAAGCACCCTTTGTCCTCTTGACCCATGATGGTGCAAATGATCCGATATTTACCTATGCCAATCAGACGGCAATGGAACTTTTTGAAATGACCTGGGAGCAGATAACAAGTCTACCTTCAAGAAAATCGGCAGAAAAGGTCAATAGAAAAGAAAGAGAGCGTTTGCTTACAGAGGTGATTGATAACGGTTTTATTAAAAATTATACTGGTATCAGGATTTCAAGCACAGGGAAACGATTTCTTGTCCAGGATGCGATCGTCTGGAACCTTTTAGATGATCAGCAGAAGTGTTGTGGCCAGGCTGCTACCTTTAAGCGCTGGCAATTTCTATAGTGAAGATGACGAGTGGGAAAAAAGGGTCGGGTGGCCAGGAGGAGGAAGACCACCCGATATCAGGGAGAATATTTCTTTTATTTATAAACCTGTAACAGCGCTGAACCAGCTTTGAGCGAGTTGCAGAGGACCATTGCCAAGGTTGGCCGCTGCACCTATCAGGCAAGCCACTGCCCAGATACCGATCATTCCAGATATGCCTGTCATTACTGACAATGTGGTTTTGCTGACTTCATCCAAACTCTCAATTGCTTCTGATCCTGAATTGAGATGTTCTTTTGTTCTTGTCTTTACTGTGCTGGATAATTGTCTTGTTCTCATTGTCTCTCTCCCTGAATATTTTTTATACGATTTATTTTTTGTTTAGAATCCTGCGACAGCTTTAAACCAACCAGTGAAGAGTGCTGCTGGCCCTGTGGTGATTGCTGCGCCGGCAAAACAGGCTATTGCCCACAATCCGATGATTGATGCTGCGCCAGCTGTAGCGTAAACTGCAGTTTTAGAAATATCAGTTTGGGTTGTGCTCTGGCTTGTTGCGTCTGTTCTGATTTTTGTATTTGTATTCATGGTATTTCCTCCGTTTGTTTTTTATGTTGTTTGATTTTTATATTGCCAGATGCGTGCCAGTTTTTAAAAGGCTGCAATATCAAATAGTTGGGTTTTGGACTTGCTCTATTCTTGTCAAAATGACAAGAATGTTTGCCAGATGTGCATAGAGTTATTATTTGGCTGGGGAAAATATGAGACTGTGTTGTTTTCTTGATTATTGCTACAGTGCTTCTTATTTTCAAAATATGGGAAGTTATTCAAAGTTTGAGAGTCAGAATTGATTGGCTGAGCTTAAAGCGATTTGGCATTGGGAGTTGATGAAATAGCAATGAGTCCTTTGATTCAAGGTCGGATACCCATTCCGGCTAAACACCGAAACAATCAGGCTCAATACATCCATGAAAAGGATTTAGGGCCATCTCCCTGGCGCTCACTAATGCAAAGTTCTGCGCCAGTGATTCGTATACGAGTTGCCGAGACTGCGGAAGATGCAATGCATATTAAAGATGTATTGCATGGGGCTTGGCTTGTCCAAGCTGGTGAGCCCTATTTTTATGGTTTGTTTAACGAACCTGAAGATTTATTTTATACCCTTATAAAACCCTCCACCCATACTGATGATATCCATAGTCTGGATGGACTTTGCTTTGTTGCTGAGACTCCTGAAAAAGAGATTGTAGGCACCCTGAGTCTTGTCTTTGATCATGATGAATTAACTGTCGAAATTGGCAGGATAGCAATACTTCCTGGTTTTCAGGGAAATAATATTTTGCAGCACTTTGCAGAACCAGTCAGGCAAGTATTTGCTTTGTTAAGCGATTATTCCATAATATCCGATACTACAACATTGAATCGCAGTGCTGCTCAATTTGTCAATATTTTTGGTGCTGTTGCTGTTTCCCTCCATCCAAGTTCTTTTACTGTCAGCCCAGGAGGTTTAGCTCCCTGGTTGGAATACCTGACAGGGAAATATGGCTTTGAGATAGCTCATGCGTTGTTGACTCCTTCGCCGAAAACAGGACTTGGTCGCTTTGCGACGTCCTATCACCTTTCCTTGCCTACTGGATATCCTGTATTCACACCTTTTCTTTCAGAACTCCAGCGTCCCTTTTTTGAATATTCTGTGGAGCACCTTGGAGTATGTGTTGAGGAAAAAAAGCAACCTGTATACTCAGGTACAGGAAAATGCGTGGATCACGTGCTCAATGCATGCAGATATATTGTAGATCCAGAAAAAGAGAGTGATTTTGAAACTACCAAGCAAGAGGGCTATAAAAATAATATAGAGACAATACTGTATCAGGTTCCTTGTGACCGAAAATATCAAGCTGTCAGTCTTCAGCTTGAAGAAACAGGGGCATTGCTCTGCGGTGTCTACCCAAACACCTATGGTCGTTGGTATGCAAGTTACTGCATCTTTACCAGCAAGGGTCATGCTGAAAAGGTTCTAGATAACCTTTCCGTCATAGACCAGAACAATATACTGGTTCAACCTTGTGATGAATTGCTCAAGATCGTTCTGGCCACAAGTAAAAAATCAAAAGTAATACAATCGTAAGGGGGAATTATATTTTTTCTGTAAGTTGAAAAAATGGGTGGCCAAGGAGGAGAGGCCACCCAAATGCAGGGAGAGATACTACTTAGAGGTATTCTTTCTATTTTATAATCCTGTCAAGGTGCTGAACCATGTTTGAGCGAGTTGCAGGGGACCATTTCCAAGTTGAAGCATTGCTCCAACAAGACAGGCTGATGCCCATGCTCCGACCAGACCAGAGATGCCGATCATTACTGACAAGGTCATTCTGGTCACTTCGTCCATGCTCTCTATGACATCCGAACCTGAATCAAGGTGAACTCTGGTTTTGCTCATTAATTGTTTTGATATTGCTGTTGCGTTCATTTCCTTTTCCCCTGCTGTGTTTATTGTTTTCTCTTCTCTAGAAACCTGCTACCGCTTTAAACCAACCTGTAAGCATTCCAACAGGACCTTCACTTACCAACATGCCGACCATGCAGGCTACAGCCCAAACACCGATGAGAGAAGCCACACCAGCTGTTGCATAGACTGCTGTTTTTGAAGCACTGTCTTGAGTTGTGGTTTTTGTTGTGGACCGTGTTTTGATATTTGTATTTGTTGTCATGTCTATTTCCTCCTAAGGAATTTTTTGTTGTTTGATTTATATATTGCCAAAAGCATGCCAAAATAAAAAAGGTAGTAATTTCAAGGGGGATTGGCTTGTGTGAGAGTGATTCTTGTCAGAATGACAAATATATTTGCCATAATTGCATGATTGCGCATGCAAATGGGCATACCCTTGAAGCGAATAATTGCACTTACCAGAGCAGTGGAAGTATCTTGTGCACCTGTGGACATTATGGTGCTATTTAAGTAAACTTCACCACTGATCTAATAAGCAATTAGTGTAACTATAGCCCTGGAAAGAAAATGTGTGATTTCTGTACAAAACATGGCGATGGCAAAATTTGGTATAAAAATGCTAAAAATTATGCCAATGACTTGATGGCTGATATGCGCAGGCGGGATTATATCCATAGTTTTCTTGATTCAACCATTGGTGATGGTATTGCAAGCCTTGGTCGTCTGGAAACGATTTTTAAAAAGAAAAAAAAGCTCCCTGCTCGCCTTGTTACTGCCATGGTCGAAAAAGCCAAAGACGAACATTACGGCCAGGTTGTGCCCATTGAAGATGTACGTGAAATAGTCAACAAGGCAGCAACAGTTGCTCGCATGCCCTGTGCCTGTCGTTGGGCAGCGGATAAAAAAGAAGTCCGTTGCTGTTATGCTGTCAGTTATACACCTGAAATCTGGCATAAAAATTTAGACATGTCCTATTTTGGCAGTATTGGTGATGATGGTTTTGAAACCTTGAGCCAGCGTGATGCAATAGTGCAGATGGAAGACCTGGAGCAGGCAGGGGCGGTTCATACAATTTGGACAATGGTCACCCCTTTTATTGGTGCTATCTGTAATTGTACCCAGAAAGAATGCCTCGGTCTTCGGACTCTCAGTATGCATGTGCAGACTCTTGCCAAAGGAGAGTATATCGCTGCAGTCGATACGTCGCTCTGTACAGGTTGCGGCCTCTGCGAAGAGACTTGTCAATTTCACGCAATATCAGACCAGATGGTTGACGGAGGGGAAACAGTGGCAAGGGTTGACAGGAATAAATGTTATGGTTGTGGTCTCTGTCGCAGCACTTGCCAGGAAGGAGCAATAAATTTGGAGCAAGTCTAGATTTATTCAGTTTTAAAATGTGTAGAAAGGTCGGTTGAACGGGGGGCGTAATCATTCTGATTATTAAGCGGACCTGTTCGCGTATCCATTTTTCAATATATTACGATGTATAAATAAAAGGAGTTACTATGCAGGTTTTAGTTCTTTATTATTCAAAAGGCGGCAATACGAGAAAACTTGCCGAGCAAATAGCAAAAGGTGTTGCTGCAACGGGCGCTGATGCAGTTTTAAAAAGCACAGATGAGGTCATTTACGATGATTTTCGTAATTCTGCAGGTGTCATCGCAGGTTCTCCTGTCTATTTTGGAGTCATGGCGGCTCAGCTTAAAAAGATTTTTGATGATTTTGTCGGACTGCGCCGTGAAATGGAGAATAAGGTAGGGGCAGCTTTTGCCACTGGCAATCATCATACAGGCGGCAAAGAAACAACTATCTTTTCCATTATCCAATGTATGATGATTTATGGCATGATTATCGTCGGTGACCCCATGGATGCATCAGGGCATTACGGCGTTGCCTGCTGTAAAGAGCCAGACGAAACGGCTAAATCTGACGGATTTAAACTGGGAAAGAGGGTTGCGGACCTTTGTGCCAAGCTTTAAGAGATGTCGATTAAACTCTTTGCTTGTCCTCAGAAAAGCGTTTGTGGTAAATTCCAGGCATTATGCACCCTGAAAATGCCACGTTATTTAACTCGCGCCTAGCCATTACTATTTGCCGGTTTCTAAAAGGATTTTGAATTTTTTTATTTTTTTCAATAAACTGTTCAAAATCCTTTCTAGCTTTTTTGAAAGGTTTACCAACAACAATAGAGCATATCTAAATCATGATATGTTGCCGAGCATTTGACTTTGTCTCCTTTGCTTGGGATAATATTCTATATTCCTTCAGAAGTATTATACAGTGGTTTGATTGGTCTGCTCAGGATGTATTCTCGCAGCTAATTGAATCTATTGAAATTGTCTCAAGTTTCCTGGTCTTTACCGTTTGGCAAAATATTCAGATCTCCTTTTTTTGCCTGTTGAGACCTTTCCATACGAGTAAGTCCTGAATTTTAGAACATTACAGAATAGTTTTTGTTCAGACATCTACAATATTTAAGTAAAAAATATAACATTTTAACTGGTAAGCTTGCTGTTCTGATTTTTATCTTCTCTTCACAAGAGAGATGCTGATGAAAGAATATAAGAGAAAGAATTATTTTTTTGCTGGAAAATGGAGTCTGTTGGGGGCATGACATCTGTCTCTTCTCGATCCTCTGCACCCCTTAATACGGCCATGATTTTTATTCACGGTTCAGGTACCAACCCGAATTAAATATTATCCCACCTGGAGGTATTGAAAGAAGGTAGCATTATCTAAAGATTATGAGCCAAATATGGCTGGTAAATGGAGGTGGTTATGCGCTTATCTGATTTTTTCTTGATAATAAGTTTTACCATTTATCTTATATCATCAATAGGATGCAATGGTATTACAATTAAGCGGGATCCTTTTTATCCGAAACAAGGCGATACCATTGACTTCACCGTTGAAATCGATGATGTCGGAGATATGACAAGTTCTAACGTCTGGCTTGGCGGACAACATCATACAATTATTTCAAGCCCCAAGCATATTCCCTTTCCCACCTGTAAATACACCACCAATCAATATTTTACCTCAATCGAGGTGAAAGGCGATGTCCAGTACTTTGATGTAAGTAATAATGACACCTATGGTCCTGAAACTTTGGATTTGACAACAGGCTGGGCTGATTATGAAAATACAAGCAGAACCTATTCCATCTATGTTGCCCATGAACAGGATGACAGTATGGAAGACATCTTTGTGGAGGCAGCCAGCGAATTTATCAATGAATTTGGCAGCTTTGCAAAGGATCAGTATCAGTGGGCCCATCCAAGTCATTTTAACAACCAAAATGCGGCAGACATGCTCATTTTTTTAGGGCATGGCAATCATCATCATTATCAGTGGGGCAAAAATAACGCGGATGCTATTGATCTTTCAACCACAGCTTTTGGTAATTTTGCCTTTTGTAATAACTATTCTGATGTCGACTACCTCATGTTTTTCTTTTCCTGCAATCTCTTGTCGTTAGATGATTTTGACGGCCAACATTTTTCTTATTATTGGCTCAATAAAAGCTCTACCCGTTTGGAAAAAAGACCATTCATGGGGCTGCATCAGCTTCTTGGGTTTCGCACGCTCAGTGTTATAACTGAATCATGTTTTGGCGTGTGTTCAGATAACGGCGATGATTTCTTTTACACCCTGGCCGAATATTTTGACACAGGCTCTCAAATCAAAAATTCCTGGCTCTGGTCAATAGGAGACGAGCTGGATCAAAGTGACGGAGAAAACCGAGGAGCAGTCTTTTTCAATGATCTTTACGAGCATGATACGGTCTTTACAGGAGAAAAGGATGATTATATCTATGCCAGTCCCAATTATTACGGGCATTTATGGGTGGAGTATCATGAATAATGTGGCACTTGATAAGGAGTAAAGATAATGAGAAAAATAATTGGTTTGCTATCGGTTGTTCTATTACTGATCATTGTCTCTGTTGCCAATGCTGAAATTATTATTGACCGGCAAGTTCAGGCAGAACTCAGGGTGATACTTGAAAAAACGCAGCCTGTCTACCACGTTGATGATGAAAAAGGAATGATGATATTTGCTGTAATCGACAAGTGGGTCGGAGAGAGGATGAATCTCGAAACTGCTGAAAAACACATCTCAAAAGATAAGCAAAGCATAGCTTATTCAGTACGGAAAATCACTGGTGACCAACCAGTAACAAAACTCCAGGAGAAGTCTGCATTCAATTCTTTCTATCTCCAGTCTCCATATAAAAGGCGTTATATAAAAGATGTCACTGAACCAGTGAAGATCAGACTTGCTAACAATGTGGTTGAAAAAATAGGGAGGGAGTTCATCAGGGAACATGGTTTTTGCCAGGAAACAGCTCTTGATATAATGGCAAAAGCAGAGGTGATAGCAAGGATTCGTCAGAAAGTTTTTGAAAAAGAAACTCTTGGTGAAAAGCTTGTAATGGTTCAAAACGCTATTTTTAACAGAAAAATAGATGGTCTACAGGTGTTCAATTCCAGGCAAATAGTTGGCGTACATCCCAAGTCAAAAGAGATTCTGTCTTATAAAACGCTCAACTGGACACCACTAAAAGAGGATTCAGCAAAAAAGATGGAATATGAATCCCTTGAAGTCATTCTTGATCGAATCAAGAAAGCTTATGAAAAGTCATCAGATACCTTTGACGTCAGTAAAATCAGTGCTGGCATGTATCAACAAAGTGGCTTGATTTTTCCTGTGGTAAGAATAAAGGCAAATCCCCGCAAAGAAGAAGGATCAATTGAGCCAGGCAGAAAAAATCTCATAGTCGGACTGGTTAAGGATTTGGATTTAGAACTTGGCTCAAGGCAGAAAGTAATGCAACCTGATTCAGTGAAAGAGAGCAGGAATTAGGTGTTTTCGAAAATATGGAAGGTACGCGATGAAAATATTGGTCTATATTTATTCTCTTATCCACAGGCCCACTCTTCAGGCCGGTCTATTTCTGGCATTCTTTTCCATATGGGGTACCCCCCTAAATGCCGTGGCTATTGAACCGTATTCAACAGCGAATATATTCGTTGGTTTGCACCCTGCTGCTCCTGGTAGAAATGTGGCTGTAGTAGGTAAAGACGGTGGGATGGTTCCGCTCAATAT
>CAMYOP010000061.1 GCA_947260045.1 uncultured Desulfobulbaceae bacterium | reverse complement strand
GATGACCATAAATCATGCAATTACTTCAAATCAAGCGGTTTGTAGTGTCGATGTAAATTGGCCTTCTACAGCTGAGTCTGCTGTGCTTAAAATTGCTATACATGAGATCAAGGCACTATTAAATGAAGCACGTGTAGAATTAAACAGTGAGTTTGATCTCGAGTTTTCCCATCACTATGGCATGGAAAGGTTTCGCGAGACAGGTACTACCATAATTAACTGTATAAACAGAGAATATTGTAAGAAGATCTTGGTTCAGCTACCCGGGCAACGGCACCCGTCCCATTATCACAAAAGAAAAGAAGAGACGTTTCAAATCCTTTATGGCGTGCTGGAATCTGAAATTGATGACCTGCACCGAACACTGTATCCTGGTCAGACGGTATTGATTCAACCAGGAACCTGGCACAACTTCTGGTCAGATACAGGGTGTGTATTTGAAGAAGTGTCAACAACACATTTTAATAATGATTCGGTTTATAACGATCGGATTATAAATAGTATGCCGCGATCAGAGCGAAAAACACAGGTTACCAATTGGGGCAGATATGAAATTGGTGAGGAGAGCTAGACTGGTTTCTTGTATCAAGAAAGATAGGGTAGAGATAGTTGCTATATTCACGCTAGGTATCTATTACGACTATCTCTAGACAGTCATGGTTGGAATATTAAGGACGATAACTGACAAAGGAGTAGCGCTCTAGGACACCTTTGATAAACTGTTAACCATGTATAGAAATCTTCGTTTGCTAGCTGTGGTTCCTGCAAGGGGTGGAAGTAAAGGTATTCCGCTTAAGAACATTCAACCAGTATTTGGTATTCAGTTAGTAACCAGGGTAGCAATGTTAATCGGCTCTCTCGATTATATTGATGCTGCTGTAGTTTCATCAGACAATGACAAAATAATAGAATCCGCATGCGAGTTTGGCTTGGAAGCGCCGTTTCGAAGGCCTCAGCACCTCTCGGGAGATAGTATTAGTGACTACGAAGTGCTTATTCACGCTTTGACTGAAACGGAAAAACACAAAGGCGTTGAATATGATTTGGTAATGATGCTTCAACCTACGTCGCCATTGCGTCGTGTCCATCATCTTCGGGGCGCACTGGACCAGTTTATCGACGGATGCTTTGACTCAGTATGGTCTGTTTCAAGGACTGATTCGAAATACCATCCATTGAAACAGTTAACGTTAGAAGAGGGAATGTTAGAATATTATGATAGCAAAGGCTCTACTATCATTGCTCGCCAGCAGCTAAAACCGGTTTATCAAAGAAATGGGATTGTTTATGTAATAAGCCGTAAATGCTTACTCAAATATGGAAATATAAAAGGCGAACGGACTGGTGCGTATTTGGTTAAAGAACCTTCAGTAAGTATCGATACAATGGAAGATATAGAATACGTAGAGTACCTGATGAGGAGAGATGGTGACCCACTAGAACTTGATTCTATTACTGGTGCAACCCAGACCAGCAACGCAGTTGAAGCCTTTTTAAATAAAGAATTACTGCAGCTAAAAGAGCTGCTGCTAAGCAGTAGCGTACGGTGAGATAATGGCAAAAACTCCACCCGCCAAAACAATTATGCAAGAGGGTTTGTGGATTGAAAACCCCGTGTTGAGGCATACCCTCGGTATCTGTTCCACCCTGGCTGTTACCAATTTGATGGTGAATACCCTGGTCATGAATATTGGCCTCATTTTTACTCTGTCCATGTCATGTACAACCGTGTCAATTCTAAGAAATATCACTCCCATGCGTATCAGGATGATGGTTCAGACCCTTATCATTTCCTCCTATGTCATAATTTTTGATATTTTCATAAAGGGTTACCTGCCTGATATCAGTGAAGCGCTTGGACCTTATGTTGGCTTGATTATAACTAATTGTATCGTCATGGGGCGCTGTGAAGCCTTTGCCAGAAACAATCTCCCTCTTCCTTCTTTTTTAGATGGGCTGGCTGTTGGTATAGGATATTCCCTGGTGCTCTTTGGAGTGGCTTTTGTCAGGGAATTGCTTGGTTTTGGCACCTTGTTTGGTTTTCAGATTATGCCAGAGGCTTTTACACCATGGACCATAATGATTATGCCACCAGGGGCTTTCTTTACGCTGGCGCTGTATGTCTGGTTGGCACGGACATATTTCATGCCTGCAGATAAGGGAATGGTAGAGCTGCGGGTGAAAGGGTGACAGGGGAATTTGAGTACTTTGAACCTGTATTGAAAAAAAAGGACGCCCTGTGTCACGTGGTCCTTCGGACTACCCTGCGCTCCTCATAAATGCCAGGATTTTGAAAACTCGCTTTGCTCAGACAGTTCAAAATCCATTTTTGGCATTTACTACGGTGCTCGGCACCTGCCAATGGGAGCAAAGCTTAAGCATTATGAGCTAGGATTAAAAAGTATGAAGCAATTAACTGAGTCTTTACAAAAAGAGATTACCCGGTTTAGGAGCAACAGTGGCAAATATTGAACCGACAACGCTATTTTTTGCGGCAATATTTACAAACAATATTTTACTGACCAATTTTCTTGGCTTATGTCCTTTTCTCTCCATTTCCAAAAATGTGGAATCGGCATTTGGGCTGGGTACGGCAGTGGTGTTTGTCATGGCCTGTACCACAGGTCTGAATCACCTGTTGTATTATAAAATTCTGGTGCCGTATGATCTTGTTCATTTCGAATATATCCTCTTTATCATCGTTATAGCTGCCTTTGTTCAGCTTGTTGAAATGATTGTAGAGCGTTTTTTCCCACCGCTCTATTACGTACTGGGGATATTCCTTCCGCTCATAACGGTAAATTGCGCTATTTTAGGTGCGTCCCTTTTCATGGTGATCAGAGATTATACACTAGTGCAATCAGTAATATATGGTGCAGGTAGCGGAATTGGTTGGCTGCTCGCAATAACTGCCGTTGGAGCAATTAGAGAAAAGGTACAAAAAGCAAATGTGGTCCCTAAAGGCTTGGAAGGACCAGGAATTACTTTGATTATTACAGGAATTCTCTCCCTGGCGTTCATTGCCTTTAGCGGTATGATCCAGATTCAGTAAAGGGCCTTTAGGTTATTTAGGTAAAAAATTGAAACTAGAAAGATTACAGATGCTGGGTTTATTTCCTCTGTTTAGATTGATGGTGTTTGGAAAACAATTTGATTTATCTGGTCAGCTCATTCTCGTCACTCTTTTCAACGGAATCTATTTTTAATGTTTACTAATTTACTTGTTGCCAATGTCTGAAATACTTATCGGGCTTTTCTCAATTTCTGCTATCGCTGCCTTGCTTGCGCTTCTCCTTGAGGTGGCGGACCGATTTTTTGCAGACTATGGTGAAAAGCACATCGTTATCAACGATGATAAGGATTTATTGATAAAGGCTGGAAGACCACTGCTTTTTACCCTGGCTGAGGAAAAAATATATATCCCCTCAGCATGCGGTGGCAAGGGCACCTGTGGCCTCTGTAAAGTGAAGATTGCTCAAGGTGGAGGTCCAGTTTTACCCACGGAAACGCCTTACCTGAATCTTGAGGAACTGGCAGATAATATACGCCTTTCCTGCCAGGTGAAGGTGAAAGCTGATGTCCAGCTCGAGATAGATGAGGAGCTTTTCAATATCCAGGAATTCACAGTGGCAGTGGATAAAGTAGAACCTCTTACCCCTGACATCAAATATATTGGCTTTAAAATTCTTTCCCCTGAGGATGGTATCACCTTTAAAGCTGGACAGTATATGCAGCTTGAGGCTCCTCCCTATAAACTCTCGAAAGAATCAGAATTTAGAGCCTACTCCATCGCTACCTCACCCTTTGAGAAAAACACCATAGGGTTTATGATTACCCGGGTTAAAGAGGGTGTCGTGTCAAATTATGTCCACGATTATCTTGATATCGGTGATACTGCTACCCTGCGTGGTCCTTTTGGGGAATTTTGTCTGCGTGAATCTGATCGGGAAATGCTGATGATTGCCACTGGTTCTGGTTTGGCCCCAATTTACTCTATGATTCAAAAAATCTATCGGGAAGGCGCAAAACGAAAAATAACGCTTTTCTTTGGGGACCGAAAACCATTTGATTTGATTTACCATGAAGAATTGAAAGAGTTTGAACAATCAATAGGAGATTTCACCTATATTCCCACCCTCTCAAGAACAACTGACAAGGATAATTGGTCAGGCGAAAAGGGCAGGGTGACAGATCTCATCAAAAAATATATTCCTGATAACCCGGAGATAGATGTCTATATCTGTGGTGCTCCCGCCATGGTCAGTTCCTGTGAAGAACTGTTACTGCAAAAAGGAGTTCCGGTTGAACGTATCTGTTACGACAAGTTCATGTAGAAAAAGCGAAAACTCTGACGTCATTTCAGTAAAATGAAGCTGCGTCAAATTCTTTTTGTTCTCTCCCTCCTTGCCGTAATTTCAACAATCGGCAGTGGCTATTTTTACTACACCAAGCTCCAGTTGATGGCGACAAATGAATCCTTCATCCACGCTTCCAGAAATATTTCTGCTGTAAAAAATCATTTTTCATCTTTTCTTGCTGAACAACTCAAGCCAGTTCGCTCGCTTGCCGGACTGCCCTCTTTACAAAAATATCTTACAGCTCCTCACAAAGAAGCAATAGCTGAAGTAAATATTCTGCTGGATCATTTTTCCCTTACCCTTGGAGCAGACGTATGCTACCTCATGGACAAAGATGGAGTAACTATTGCTTCAAGTAATCGCCGAGAACAGGGCAGTTTTGTTGGCAGAAACTTTTCTTTCCGTCCCTATTTTTCCAGGGCACTACGCGGCATCCCTACAACCTATATGGCACTCGGCACCGCATCGGACAGACGCGGGGTCTATTACAGTTATCCTGTTATGGACAAGCGCAACCAACAACCCATAGGTGTTGCTGTTATTAAGGCTTCTGTTGATATTATTGAAGATGAGTTCCGCAGGATTGATGATGGCCATCTCTTTCTGGTCGATCCTCACGGTATAATTTTTCTGGCAACAAACTCTGATCTACTCTTTCATTCCATCTGGCCTCTTTCCGGCCAGGACGAAGAAGTTATACGCACATCCCGCCAGTTTGGTGAAGGGCCCTGGCCATGGCTTGGTCTTGAAAAAGGTGATATCCAGCAAAGCGTTACGTTACAGGATATTACTTACTCTGTGTATCAGCAACAAGTTGAGGAGGTACCTGGTTGGTCTTTAATTTATCTGCAGCACAGGTCTTCTTTCCTTACAGCATCTGTTGCTCCTATTCTAAAGACAGCAGGAGCTATTATTCTGCCGATTTTTCTCTTCATCAGTCTCTCTGTATTTTTTCTGTATAAAAAAGCTGCTTCAGAAATTGTCCAGAGAAGAGCAGTGCAGCAAGCCTTGCTCGAAAGTGAAGAACGATATCGAACCTTATATATGCATACTCCGGCAATGCTTCATTCCATTGATCCCAGCGGTAAAATGGTCAGTGTCAGTGATTATTGGTCCGAGGCTCTAGGCTATACCAGGGAAGAGGTTATCGGTCGAAAAGTAACTGATTTTATGACCAGTGAATCAAAACAATATGCAGAATCTACAATAATCCCATCGTTTATGAAAACTGGTTTTTGTAAAGACATTGCCTATAAGTTTGTCAGAAAAGATGGAGCGCTCATTGACGTTTTGTTGTCTGCTATTGCTGAACGTGACAATCAGGGAAATATTTTAAGAAGCCTTGCCGTCTTGCTTGATATCACAGAGCTGAAACAGGTGGAAAATAAGCTGAAACTGGCAACAGAGGAACTCAGCAATTATTCGAAAAACCTTGAAGGACAGGTACAGGAGCGGACCAGGGAAATCACCAATATTTTGACCCACACCCCGGCTGTTGTCTACATGAAAGACAAGCAGGGCCTCTATCTTCTGGTCAATTCCAAATTTGAAGAACTGTTTGCAACCAAGAACACTCCTATACAGGGCAAAACAGATTTTTCCATATTTCCAGAGAAAGCAGCCAAAGAATTTAGACAAAACGACGAGAGAGTTTTAACAGGACAAAAACCTATCCAGGTTGAAGAGAATATCCTGGTCAAAAATGAAATGCGAACCTATTTATCCGTCAAGTTTCCCCTGTTTGATGGAGAAGGAGAAATATATGGAGTAGGAGGAATTTCAACTGATATTACGGCATTGAAAAAAGCCCAACAGCAATTGCAGAAGCTATCTGGTGCCATCCTGGAAGGTCAGGAAAAAGAAAGGACAGCTATTTCAAGAGAACTTCATGATGAACTGGGACAGATGCTCACTGCTCTCAGAATGGATGCTGTATGGCTTGTGGATAAATTAAAAACAGAGCATTCTGATTTTTTGCAAAGAGCCCAGGAGATGTGCCAGCTCATAGATAGTTCCATCGATGATGTGCGGGCAATGGCCCTTCGTCTGCGCCCTGGTATTCTTGATGACCTTGGTCTTATTGCCGCCTTGGAATGGATTTTAGATGATTTTGAAAAACGCTCAGGAGTGGTTTGCACTTTCAGAAATGATACCATTCCAGAACTTGGCCCAATGATAGCTACAGCAATTTATCGCGTGACCCAGGAAGCTCTGACAAATGTAGGACGTCATGCAGGAGCAAGCAGGGTGGATGTTCGACTGGAACATATTGCCGATCAGCTGCAACTCACAGTAAGTGATAACGGCCAGGGGGTGGATGATGCGCTGCTTAGTGAATCTGAAGGGTTGGGACTTGTCGGTATTCGCGAGCGCGCTGCTCTGATTGGCGGTAAGGTAAAACTAAGCTCAGCCCAGGATACAGGTACTGTTCTTCAGCTGGTTCTTCCTTTTAAAGCGCAAGGACAGGAGCCATAAAGCATGTTATCCATATCTAATTATCTTGAAAGTATGCTTTATTGTTACAAAGAAATGTGATTATCATTAAAGCTCAGCTTGCAACTAAAAGGGAGGAGACTGATTTTATTTTTCCGTTATTACTTGGGAGACAGAATAATTTTCGCTGATAATACGCGAAAAAAATTCGGTCCCCTTAGGTTTAGGAAAAATTCAATCTGTCTCCCGGTGTAATCTTAATGGTAATCACAAAAAGAAATCGAATTACCAGCAAAAGTTATTGAGAAACATAGAGAGATTTAATGATACGGGTAATGCTTGCTGATGATCATTCCATCGTACGTGCTGGTCTTTGCAGGATAATAGAAGAAAGTTCCGAGCTAACAGTTGTTGCTGAGGCAGATGATGGCAATAAAGCCATTGCCAAGGTCCATGAAACAAAACCAGATGTTTTGGTTGTTGATATCTCCATGCCAGGACTTGACGGATTAGAGGTAATAAGTCAGCTCCTCGTTCATTATCCAAAGCTGCCAATTATTGTTTTGACCATGCACGAAGAAGAACAATACGTGGTACGGGCAATTAACGCAGGGGCAAAAGGATATGTCACCAAACGCTCAGCACCGGAACAACTCGTCAAGGCCATAAAAAAAGTATATGCAGGCGGTAGGTATCTGACCGAAAAAGCAGCCGAGGCTCTGGCCATACATCTTGCATCTGGTAAGGAAGGAAGAAGCGTACTCGATGATTTATCAAATCGTGAAGTCCAGGTTTTGCGCCGCCTGGCAATGGGACAAACCAACCACGAAATAGCAGACTCCTACAACATCAGTGTGAAAACAGTAGACACCTATCGCTTACGATTATTAAAAAAACTATCCCTGCGAAATAATGCCGACCTCTCGCGTTTTGCTATTCAACAGGGATTAATTGAACTGTAATCTGTATTGTCCTGTTATTTCGATATATTATGCCGAAACATTGTGCCTTTCTGCAATATTTAGTTAATTAAAATTTCCATTCAATCAGAAAATTTCTTACACTGTAATCAGAAATTCACTACTTTTTTCTTTTCTTATTTCTCTTACTATACAAGCAGACAATGCCGCCCGATTTCTCTATCGGCTGGTTCGTATAAAAGGAAATGTACTCTTTTTATCACCCCACAAGAAAATGGAGGTTTTCATGAAGGGAAAAATGTTATCTGTCATGTTTGCTGTAGGTGCCTTGCTTATGGCCTCGTTATTAGTAGCGCCTGACTCGCATGCCAAGAAAAAAAGAATCGTGTTTGGTGGTGGTCCTGCTGGCGGTACTTTCCAGGTAGTCGCCAATGCTGTACAGGTCTATGGTCCAGTGAAGGCCATGGAAAATGTTACAGTTAAAGCACAGTCTTCTGCTGGTTCTGTTGAAAATCTAAGAAAAGTAGATTCAGGAAAATCCGATTTTGGTGTTGTTTATTCTGGACATGTTTATCTTGGCCGTAACGGCAAGATGAAAAATGATACTAAAAAATATGAGAATGTTCTTGGTGTTGCTTTCCTCTATGGTGCTCCTGCACAGCTAATAGTGAAAAAAGATTCCGGAATTAAAAGTGTGAAAGATCTTGTCGGCAAGAAAGTCGGCGTTGGTAATGCAGGCTCTGGCGCGTTTGCCAACTGTGAGCTGTTTTTTACTCATATGGGCGTTTGGGACAAAGTTGAAAGAAATGCCATGGGCTATAATGATGCTGCCCAGGCCTTTGGCAACAATCAACTTGATGCTTTCTGGCTGTTTACAGCATTTCCAAGTGGAGCCGTCATCATGGCAGCCCAGACCAATGATATAGCATTGATTGATCTTGGTGCAGATGCTGAAGCAACTGGCTTCTATGAAAAATATCCATATTTTTCCAAATTGGCTGTACCGGCTGGTACCTATCGCGGTGTTGATAAAGAAGCTGGATCTTTTCAAGACTCCGCTCTGTGGGTAGCAAATGCCAATGTAGCTGATGATGTAGTGTATGACATGCTTGCAGCGATCTACACAGATGAAGGCCTGGCACATATGGTTAGCCAGAAAAAAACCTTCAAAGCAATGAGTATTGCCAAGGGAGTTGACGGTATAGTAACTCCTCTCCATCCAGGAGCCATTAAATTCTGGAAAGAAAAAGGTGTTTTAAAGTAATCTACTTAAAGAAGTGGTCGGCAGGGTATTTGTCGACCACTTCTTCTTTTCAGCAAGCAGCATCTTTTCATAGTCACGAACAGCAACACTGCAATTTGCTTAGTTTGTTTTATATTCTCTCGTTGGCGTAAACCTTCTTTATAATACTGAGATGGAGGTCCCGTGTATAATAAGCTGAATCGAATCGAGCAGGTCATCTTCGATATTCTTGCCATGGCCCTTGTTCTTTTTTATGGCTACTCGGCTGTCTTCTCTCCAGCTTCCACTCAGTATCATCGTGGTATATATATTATTATCACCTATGTTCTTGTTTTTCTTACATATAAATGTAAAAATCACTGGCTTCGCATAATCGATTATCTGTTAATACTCTGTTCCATCGGCACCATTGGCTACTGGATCCTTAATTTTGAGGCCATTAATTATCGAACTGGCGCTGAAACTGAGCTTGATAAAATGATTGCTATTATCGGCGTTTTGATAGGTATTGAACTCGCCAGGCGAGTTGTTGGCATTGTTTTTGTTATCATTGGCGTGATGATGCTTGCCTATGGTGTTTACGGGGATTCTTTTCCTGAAATTATCTCCCACGCTGGCGATACTTTTCCAGAACTCTGCACCAGTATATTTTACAAAAGTGATGGTGTCTTCGGCATTATGGCCAATGTGCTGGCAACATACATTGTCCTATTTGTAATATTTGGCGCCTTTCTGGAGCGCTGCGGAGCTCAGAAGTTTTTCATTGATTTTCCCCTTGCAGCTGTTGGCCACAAGATTGGTGGGCCAGCAAAGGTATCGGTCATTGCCTCTGGTCTTTTTGGCTCCATTTCAGGCAGCGCTATCGCCAATACCGTTTCTACTGGTGCTTTCACTATTCCAATGATGAAAAAAGCCGGCTTTAAGCCTCATATAGCTGGCGGTATTGAGCCAGCCGCCTCCATTGGCGGGATGTTTATGCCGCCTATCATGGGTGCGGGTGGTTTTATCATGGCAGAGATGACTGGCCTTCCGTATTCCAGGATTATGCTGGTCGCTCTGTTTCCTGCGATGATGTATTTTTTCAGTGTTTTTGTCATGGTTCATTACGAGGCTAAAAAGAATAATATCGTTGGTGAACGTTCTGAACACAGTGCTTGGGAGATATTTAAGTCAGAGTGGTACTATACGCTACCACTCGTCGTTATTACCATTTTTATGCTTTCTGGCTATTCCCCTGGATATTCTGCCGTTCTTGGTGTTGCTTCCTGCATCGTTATCAGCTGGTTCCGTAAGGAAACAAGGATTGATCTGAAAGGATTTATGGAAGCTTCCAGGAAGGGGGCTGAGTCCAGTCTAAAAATAGGGGCAACCGCTGGCGTTATCGGTATAATTATAGGTGTCCTTACCTTCAGTGGCCTTGTACTGACTTTTGCAGATATCGTTATAGAACTTGCTGGCGGTTCTCTGGTGATGACTATTTTCTTAATCGCCCTTGCCTCTCTTATTCTTGGCATGGGCGTTCCTGTAACCGCTGCCTATCTTATCACCGCCGTTGTGGCAGTACCAGCCTTGACTCATCTTGGAGTCAATGAGATTGCTGCCCATATGATTGTTTACTGGTTATCACAGGATTCAAACATTACTCCTCCAGTCTGCATCGCGGCTTTTGCCGGAGCGACTATCGCCAAAGCCAGTATGTGGAAGACGGCCTTTTCTGCATTTAAATTCGCAAAATTTCTTTACCTTGGACCGTTTTTGTTCGGATATGTCCCAGCGTTCTCACTTGATGGGTCGACCATGGATATTGTTAAGGCTTTTGCATTGATTATTCTTGGTACCTGGGGTTACTCCTGGTTCTTAAGCGGCATTTGGTACAGCCCATTAAAGAAGCTATTTGTGAAGGGATAGCATTTTTGTAATACCGTTTATTGTTGTAACTGGTTCTTTTGATGAAGGATAAATTCATGGATGTTCCCAAGCTGCTCTACAAGAAAATTCTCTATCCGACCGATCTCTCAGATACGGGACGTGGTGCCTTTGAGCATGCGGCAAGTCTGAGCAATATTTACAATGCCGAGTTAACCGTATTTCACGTTGTTGAAGAAGAAACAGAGCTTTCTCCCCAACTGATGGGATACATGAATGAAGCACTCTGGGAGGAAATTAAGGAAAGAGATTCAGAGGAAGCTACCAGAATGCTCATTGAAAGAAAACAAGGAGTGCATCGGGGAGTATTGTGATGGGCTGCAACAGAAAAATCCTCAGAACCCCTATGTTTCCTACAATATAGCAGTTACCTTGGGAAATCCGGTTGAACAGATCGTCAAAAAGGTGAAAGAGGATGGTCACGATCTGGTTGTCATGTCAAACCTGGGGCACAATCCTCTTCATGACGCAATTATGGGCTCTACTGTTAAGCGTGTCTTAAGAAGAGTGGAGGTCCCTGTTTTGATAATTAAAATTAATCAGGATAGTTGAGCAGTCTTACTGTTTCACCATCTTTTCTGCTCTGTCTGCAAACATTGCTGTTCCAACTTCAACCTTTTCGACCTGTAGAGTTTCTGTATCAAGAATGCTGAAACAGGGCCGAATGTCCTTGCCCAATAAATCCCCTGGATTTATCAACAAAGTAGAGCCTATTATTTCATTTCCATAGATATGATTGTGGCCACAACAAACCACATCGTATTGGCCTGTGGCAGCGAGTCCTTTAGCGACTTCGGGGTAATGATGAAAAGTTATGGTCCGGTTTGCCATTACGACTGATCCCATGGGCCCGTGATGGGTAATGTTTTCAAATTTCGTAGCGCAGAGCTGGGAAATGAGGTGAAGGTCACCAACATTGTTCCCATAGATAAGATGCACCTCACCATGAAAACGTGTCAGTTGCTTGAGCATGAAAGGTGAAATGAGGTCGCCGCAGTGGATTATCTTTTCAACATCTTTTTCATTACAGTGGTTTATTGCAGCATGTAGGTTGACAATCTGATCATGGGAGTCAGACAAAACTCCAATTAGCATGAGTATCTCCGGTAAATTTATGGTTCCAGCTAGAACGCTGTTTTGTGTAAAATCGCAAAAACAACACGATGTACACTTTCATGGAGAATAAATCAAGAGGGAGATAGAGAAACTGAAATATAGAAAACGAGATCTGATCAATCAAAATTGAGTCCCAAACCCCAATCTTGATTGACAATTCCCAGTTCTAAATCAATTAGCGTTTGGCTTTAAAGATACATTAGCAGGGTTTATTATTGCTCTGGATCAAATGTAAGAATCTTCAATATGGCAATATTACGTTGAGTTAACCAGCTATCGGAAAACGATTCACCGGAGTGGTTGACACACTGTCATTTTTTTGGAACACCAACATATCTTTGTCCGGTTTAGTGAGTGACTGATTATGCATCCTCATGCATTATTACTTGCAGTATCGAGTACCTTTGGACCTTTCCCCTCGGCTACGTTTTACCAAGATTCCTTTCTTGAAAATTAATTCTTCCACGTTTCCACGGCCAATACAGTCATAATGCCATTTTTCTTCTTTATCGCAGCCTTCGTTGGAGAGTATTTCTTTGTAAGCTGGTTCCCCGCATTTTTTAAGAACAGAATATGTTGTGTCTTCTTTTCTTATTTCTTTACCAAAGCATCTAAAGACTTCAATAGCAATAGCTTCAGCTCTGGAAGAAAATGTTAATGAAACAGTAAATATCAATAAAAACAATTTTGTTCTAACCATATTAACATCTCCTTAATCTTTCTTGTTCTCGAATTGTTCCGCTGGTTCTCTCTTTTGCTTCTACAGTAGGAGAAAAAAATGATATTGAATAGACGATATAACCCGATGTAGACCAGACATGACCTGTTTTGGTTATAGCGAAAGCTTTTTAAATACTCTTTTAAATACAATAACGGCAAAAAAACAGTGAAGCGAATAACGCCCAGGATGAGGGGACAAATTATTATCCAGAAACTGGATACCATGCAATATACATGTGAAATCCTCTTTCTTGATACCATGCTAATGTCAGTAATAGACATTACAACTGGCAGTTCTAATCAGTTTAGCAGTTCTGCAACTTCACCTTCTTCCTGATTATACGAAAGCAATTCTTGATACATGTTGCCAAATACCTTGTTTCTCAACTGTAATTAAAATTTCACAAGAGCTTATTCAGGAATATTAGGGATCTTAGTTGTCTCGCCCTTATAGTTTCGCAAGGTGTATTCGGTCTCATTTTTATCGACAATATAATAATCCGGCATTAATGGAATCTTGCCAATTTTGGTCGCTAGCACATACATAGGTTGTGCCAAGCCTGTTGTATGCCCACGTATTGCATCACGGATCAACTCAGCCCCTTTTTCTACCGGAGTACGAAAGTGATCGATTCCTGGGGCTGGTTCACAGTAGAAAACATAGTAAGGTCTGATACGGGTTCGTAATAATTTCTGATGCAGCTCTCTGAATGTTTCCACATCATCATTAATTCCTTTCAACAACACCGCTTGATTCCCCACATTGATTCCGCAACTCATTAATTCGTAAACAGCCTTTGCGGTTTTTTCAGTAATCTCTTTCGGGTGGTTGCACTGCGTATTGATCCATACTGGAACCTTGTGGAAACCGCCGATAGCCTTTTTTAATCCTTCTGTAATGCGATGTGGAAGTACAATAGGCAGTCGAGAACCGATACGAATCATTTGTATATGTGGCATCTCACGAAGCTTGGAAATCAAGTATTCAAGTTTTTCATCAGGAAGGAGTAATGGGTCGCCCCCGGTAATCAGTACGTCGCGAATTTCCTTGTGTTCGGCAATCCAAGCCAGTCCTTCTTCAACATCAAAACTGAGTTGTAAATCCTGATCTACAACAAGCTCCTTCCGAAAGCAGTGCCGACAATAAATACCACAAACTTGTACAACGGTGAAAGCTATACGATCATGATATTGACGAGCAATACTATCAGGGCGGACTTCCTCTGTAGCCCGGTTCTCCTTCCAGACCAGGTAGTTTTCCATCCCGTATTTATTAACCTGTTCATTCATAGATGGAATCACCTGCTTTCGGATCGGACAATTCGGATCATCTTTATCCATTAAGGAGGCAAAGTAGGGTGATGTTCCCCACTTAGTTTTTAAAGTCTCAATAGCCTTCCTTTCATCATCAGAGACATTGATATACTCACCAAGCTTTTTAAGCGTATTAACTTGGTGTTGCATTTGTTCGACCCATTCTTCTACCATCTATCTCTCCATTGATGTCATCTCAAATTCATTCAAGTTGCTACGAGTGATCTTCTCTGTTGAATTTATACAATTTCATATTAAATTTTATGAAAGATTATTACAAGGAGATGGGAAAGGTTTGTACTGACAAACTCGACAAGAAGGGAATGTGACGAACAAAAGGTTCATCGCAAATAGACAAACCAGATCAAGTCTCATGTATCAATAATGGTTCAGGCTGTAAAGGGATAGACCTGGCGGAGATAAGACTAAACGGTTGATAGACAAACTAAAATTTAAGGTGTTTCCTGCCAGGGTATACATCAATCAAATTCTATAAAAATAAGTGATGAATCAGATAGATATGGTAGTTTTTTGCTGAAGTATATTCTTGGTAAAATTAAAAACAGGATCTTCACATATTATTATTAACAGGAAAAAAGAAAAGTTAAGTACAGCATATCAGTAACTTTAATGGTACTACCTTGAACCACTATAACTAGCTGTTATTTATTTATTCTGGATAATGATTATACTTTAAAGTTGTTTGGTTTTACATGAATTAGAAAGATCAAGTAACACTTTATGATGATCATTGAAGAGTAGATTGCTGTGGTATGGTTGTGCTGGTAATTAATATGATAGAGAATGTTGATGAATAAAAATGAAAAAAATTGGGACAATATACCTTCTATCGAAGGGTTAGGAATTGACTGGGAATTTGAGCCCGAGAACCCTCTGGGAAAAAGGGCTTATGTCCGCCTGACAAAAAAAGATCTTCATGTACTCTTCCAGAAAAAAGAAATTCCTGTAAAACTTATTTCAGAGAAAAGGGAAGCTAGAGCCTTGCTGGTTGATGTTTCACAAGGGGGTGTTTCCTTACATGTTAAGGATGCAAAATGGGAAAATTCACAGCTTGTTAAATTAGGATTCTTTCTTGGAAGTCAAAAGGTCATTTCCAGAGGAAGGATTAGGAATGTACGTGAAGATAAAGGGCGTGTCTTGCTAGGTATTGAATTTGTGGGCTTACCTGATACAAATCATGAATTTCTTTCTGGTTTATATTCTTCCATTAAGATACCCAAGTAATTATAGTGAGTTGTAATCAATGATTGTTTGGGTGCATCCCGAATTCTGCAAAAATCAATACTAACAATTAGGATTGAAATAATTTGGTGATGCGCTTTAGTAATATCAATATGTGACGTTTTATGGAAGTGAGATACTTCTTGATTTTCTTGTTCAGATTAAGGTAGCAATCTTTTCCCAAGCAGTGTTGCCCACAGGAGGATAAGGTTGAATCTGGACCTGTAATGGCGTCTCTTGCTTCTCAATGGTTTCTTCAGTAAATTCTATAAATTAATCCATATTTGCGCCACAGCCAGGGCACTCATCAGGAGGATTTTTACCTGTGTGGATATATCCGCAGACTTCACATTTTCATTTTTTTATGAACTGATTCCTCAATGGCAAAATTGCATTATTCATCCTGATGGATAAGAAAACCTGATTGCTTCAATTACAAAGTTATATTCACTTCAAAATGCATAAGTAATCGTTTTAATAATCAAAAAAGAAGTTTTTGAAGAGAGAAAGGTCTGTGACGGATCTGTTGTTAATCCGTCACATGATATTTATTGCATACTGACAGACATGTTTTTTTGAACAGGTACTCCAAGGAGAGAGTTTATTTTTCTGTACTGAACAAACCTCCCACCGTATTCTTAGAGGTCCGGTAAGGGGTATTTCCATGATATTGTACATTTTTAAATTGAGCAGCTTCCAAAGATTTAATTTGATCCCGTACAGGGATCGTGCCACCCACTCACTGAGACCAGGCTTCAAGGCTGCCAACTATGTTTTTGGGTAGGTCTCCCTCCAGGCTTACATCGGCAAACTGGAGTTTACCATCTGGTTTTAATACGCGGTATATCTCTTGAAAAAGTTCTTGCTTGCAGGGGGAAAGGTTGAAGACACCGTTTGAAAGAACAATATCAAAAGTATTGTCTGGAAATGGTATGGATTCAGATTGCACATGTATAACTTCGATGTTTTTGCAATCGGTGAGTTTAAGATTCTCCTGCGCCCTTTGAACCATCTCCAGGGTCAGGTCGATGCCTATAATCTTGGCCATTTCAATGCTCTCCAAAAGTCGGTTCTATGCTTGCACAGATTATTCCAAGGCTAAAAGGGTTGCCAACACCACAAAATGAATCCACTAAATTTTTAGGAGCATTCTCTATAAGATCTTGCGGATAATCTAACCCTGAAGCGCCTTTGGTACCTGTCGGGTAGGAAAATTTACCTGAAGGGGAAAGGGAGACTTCTGTATATTTTTTACGAATAGCACTCCGAATATTTTCCAGATGACTAGGAGAAAGTGCCTCTGCTTGTTTGGAGGTTGTTTTATTGAGAAGAGAATCAGGCTGTATGCCCGCATTTTTACTATTACTTTGGTCACTACCTGTGCCGTTAGACGGCGGTCAGTTTTTTGATCCGATGGTGCAGAAATTTTTATTTTTCATGGAAACCTCTGAAATGCAGTATGTTCATCAAGTATCCCTTATGAAGGATCATTATCATTCTCTTCTTTTCTTACCTTGTTTTTTTCTTCTTCCAAAATGTCTTTCATGTCAAGCGCTCTGTCAAAATTATTCACCTGTGCATGGCTGAGCAGCAGGTCTTTTAAGCTGAAGACTTGCAGGCGGCATGCCTGGGTAAAAAGACGATTGACCATAAGCAGCGAAGCAATTTCTATTTCCTGAATTTGTTTTTTGGTAGATGCAACCATGGTCTCCTTAATGAACCTTTTATCAAGGGTTTCAACGTGGACAAATGCTTCCAGGAGTTTTTGATACTGCTCTTCTTTATGTTCAATCTCCATGATACGCGTCATGTCATGATATAGTTCAATTATTCGTTTGCGAAATAATGCATATTGCGAGTTGAGGTATTGGTTATCAGAGCCATCAAATTCATCGAGATTATGTTTGATGCCTTTGAAGTTTTTCATTGAGTTCATGACATTTCTAGAAGCGTAAATGATCTGTTCCAACTCTTTTGTTTCCTCCTCTTCAAGTTCCTGGGATTGGAGTTTGGAGTAAAAAGCAAAAATTTCGCCATGAAGAAGCTTGATGTTTTCATACAGGCTTTGATTGGTCAATTTCTTCTTTAAACCTTTTTCAAAGGGAGTTGGCTCATCAAAGACCAGTTTTTCATCAATCTTTATAAGGCGTAAACAGTAGACCTGGCACTCCTGGAGAAGATGATTGATTTCGTTACGCAGGCTGGTTGTTGCTGCGTCGGAGACCTCTGTTGGGGTATTATGGAGAAATGCTGAAAGTTTTGTTTTGTGCTCAGGATAGAATTTGATAAGTCCTTTTGCAAGTAAACCAATGAATGGGAAA
>CAMYOP010000060.1 GCA_947260045.1 uncultured Desulfobulbaceae bacterium | reverse complement strand
TCTGGTCCATGCGACCCTGGGAATCCGCCCGCCCGCATGAAAAGGTGGGACTGGGCTCGGATTCCCAGGATCACATGGACCCAAAAGCCATGTTGACATGAAAGAGTTAAAACCGTAGCAGGAGTATTAGTAATAGTTGATTACTGGCAAAATTTTTTCAAGTGCAGGGTAATCGCATAACCCCATGGTCTTCTGATGGTATTCAGCTCGGCCGTTTTCCTTTTTCTGTTTTTTCCGCTGGTTGTTTCTGGCTATTTTTTCATGCCAAGACAGATTCAAAATCTGTTTCTGCTCGGTGCCAGCCTGTTTTTTTACGCATGGGGTGAAGGCTATTATCTTTTGCTCATGCTCCTTTCCATCATGCTTAATTTTGTTGGAGGAAGGCTCCTTGATCGGTTCCGCGGTCATACTAAAAGCAAAGTAATACTCATCTTTACTGTTGCCATTAACCTGTTCATCCTCGGTGCCTTTAAATACGCTAATTTTTTGGTTGATAATCTGAATATTTTTCTAAAATTTATAAGTATAGCTCCAGTCCAGCTAGCTCCAGTACATTTACCAATTGGTATATCCTTTTTTACTTTTCAGGCTCTCTCCTATGTGCTTGATGTCTATCGGGGGGATGCAGAAGTTCAGAAAAATCCTCTCAATACTGCTCTTTATATTGCTCTTTTCCCCCAGCTTATAGCAGGTCCTATTGTTCGTTACCGCGATATTGCCAGACAACTCCTATCAAGAGCCGTCACCCTCGATCTTTTAAGCAGTGGCGTTGTCCTGTTTCTTATTGGTCTTGGTAAAAAGATGTTGATTGCCAATCCAATGGGGGGTGTTGCTGATACTGTTTTTGCTATGGAAGCATCTCAGCTTGAAGGACCTTTGTGCTGGCTTGGGATAATTTGTTATACCCTGCAGATATATTTTGATTTTTCAGGATACTCAGATATGGCCATTGGGCTTGGCCGAATGTTTGGGTTTCAGTTTCTGATAAATTTTAACTATCCATACATTTCCCTTTCAATTCGCGAGTTTTGGCAACGCTGGCACATTTCTCTCTCCAACTGGTTCAGAGATTATCTCTATATTCCCTTGGGGGGGAATCGCGGCTCGTCTTTCCAGACATATAGAAACCTTTTTTTGGTTTTTTTGCTTTGTGGATTTTGGCATGGAGCCAGCTGGAATTTCATCCTGTGGGGCCTGCTGCATGGTACTTTTCTTGTCCTGGAGCGAACTCGTTTTGGCTCCTTTCTCGCTAACTGGCCAAGAGCTGTTCGTCATATTTATGTATTACTGGTTGTCATGCTGGGCTGGGTCTTTTTTCGCTCTCCAGACCTTGCCTATGCTCTTCATTATCTAGCGGCAATGTTTAGTCCTGGTGACTCTGGGTACATGGATATATCAGTTTATAATCATTTAAATAATGAGGTTCTACTGGCTATGCTCTTTGGGGGGATGTCATCTATGCCCGTTGCGCCTGTTTTTCGCAAATGGCTTCATGAAAAACAGTTGTTGGTAAATGGTTGGGTACAGTGCATGGTTTCAATCGGGACAATTGGCTTTCTCCTCCTGATAGTACTGGGCAGTGCTATGCAACTGGCGGCAGGAACCCATAATCCTTTTATATATTTCAGGTTTTAATAGTATGTTTTTTGGACGGCTAGCTAAATGGGCGATGATAATTCTCTTTTTCACAGCTATCTGGACGCCTCTCTTCTTGCTCATCATGAGTCCAGCTGCGACTGTTTCCGAGAGTGAAAAACGAAAACTGGCTCCTTTCCCTACCCTATCTGGAGTTAGTTTGACTGCCTATCCAGCCGAGTTTGAAGCCTATTTTAATGATCATTTTGGCTTGCGTCGACCTCTTATCCGCTGGTATAATCATTTTCGTGTCCTTTATTTGGGAGTAAGCAGCTCAAAGTCGGTGCATGTCGGTAAAAATGGCTGGCTTTTCCAGAACGCTCCAGTTCACCTCAGGGACATGCAAAATGGTTGGCCCTTTAGTCTGGGGGAATTGCAACATTGGGCGAAAATCCTGTCTGCTAAACAGCAGTGGCTCAAAGAGCAGGGGGTTGACTATCTCTTTGTCTTTGCCCCTTCCAAACATCTTATTTATCCAGAAAAATTACCTTTGTCAGTCAAGCAATTATCAAACCTGTCTCGCCTTGATCAAATTGTGGATTATTTAAGACACAATACAGACGTGAATTTTATTGATCTGCGGCCTGTGATGCTCGAGGCAAAACAAACTATGCGTCCATACCACAAGACTGATACACATTGGAATGATTATGGCGCCTATCTCGCCTATCAGGCAGTTATGATTCGTATGCAAAAAGATTTACCAGAAGCTAGAATTCTTTCCTTAAGCACACATGACTTTATGGAGAAAAATATGCCTGGTGGTGATCTCGCTCAAAATCTGGACTTGAAAGATGTTATGCGGGAAGTTGAGATTGTTGCCAGGAAACAAGTATCAGTGTGTGGCAAAAATACAGCAGGAGAACAGCTGACAATAGTGGAACAAAATAATCAGGAGTTTAGCACCACATGTAAGGAAGGTAGATATCGGGCTCTGCTTTTTCGTGATTCTTATTCCCTGTCGATGATGAAGTATTTTTCAGAAAGTTTTCACTCCATCTATTATCATCCAGCAAGCCCTGTTCCCCTTAAGGGAATTAAATATCTGGTACCAAAGATAAAGCCAGATATTGTAATTGAACTACGCGCAAGCAGGTGGCTGAGAACACCAGAGGGGTAAAGGGGAAATAATAACAGGAATAAAGAAAGAGGGGCAAGAACAGTTATGCTCTTGCCCCTTACAAAATTGAGAAATAACGCCATTATCCTCAATTTTATTTTGTAAGCGATTTTTTATTTGCTACTCACTGTATCCATAAAGGTTTGAATGTATTGACCTGGAATGTCCAGCGTTGTGCTTCCCCATTTACACGTAAAGGTAAAGCTATAGCCAGTATCCTTGTATTGATCCAGTTCAGCTGCACTTAAAGGCACGACCTTTACCTCTGAGTAATGACCCTTCCGTCCCCGGCATTCATTTTCTTTTATGTCGATTACACGGTGTCCACTATGAATACCAATGTAGGAGTCTCCTTCCATGTCATTTAAGTACAGTCTGTTTCTGCCTGTATAATAATTCGCCTCTGAATAAACTTCATAGTTCAGAGCGTCCATTCCTTCACTTGCCTGCATGCGAAGAGTCCAATAGGGACCAGGAAGAAGGTCAGGGCCTACATATTTTGTCTTTTGAGTAACATCATCGGTGATTGTTGAGATCTTTAAGCTGGAATAGTCTTTGGGTCCAACACAGGCAACCAACATAAATCCAACGATTAAAACCAGTATATACCGTAAAAGTTTCATGACTTGCCCTCCAACATGGCTGGAAAATATATATGACTGGTCGGGCAGGAAGTATAACTATTCTGAGAATAGAGGAGATGTTTTTTTAACTGCCTGACCGTGCTCCTTACCTCATACTAATAAAATAGGTATGAATATGGGAAAGACAACTCCAGTGATGGAAACGGATCGTCATTTATTACTAATAAGGCTGCAGAAGCATGTGTAGCTTGTTGAATTTTTTGTTAAAATTGGTGGGGTATAATGCTGAGTTTGATGTGAGAAGTGGAGTCTGAAGGAAACGAGATGGTTTTTTCGATGAGTGGCAGGAGAAATAAAAAAAGAGTTTAAAATATTGTCCAGGAGCTTTGTTATTTGCGTGGTCCAAATAATTGTGAACTAAAATTGTTTCCTGACTAATTATTTGGTTTGATGTGAACAACAGGCTCATGTGAGACTAGGTTATCTTACTCACATAATTACATTACGTCTGTGGAAAATAATGTAATCGTAGCTTGTCTTGAATAAAATAAAAGATCAATCCCTTTTGCTCAGGATATTATTTGGGGCAGGGGATAAAAGCAGGGAGAGAATTACTCCTCATCCTGACTTACGATATCTTCATTTTCTACATCTACGGTCTGTTTCTTCTCAAGTTTACGCAATCTTTTTTCTTCTTTCTTTTTTTTCTTTGCGAGTTCTTTCTGGCGTTTTTGGAATGAATAGTTTGGTCTGGCCAAGTTTTTTTCCTTGTGAGTGCTGCGTGTTTGAGGTGATTGTAATTCCGAAAAAAAAGACCCCGCGCTATGCGGGGTCTAAACAATGATTGTTGTCAGAATTACTTCTGAACAACATTCTCTGCAGATGGTCCTTTTGGGCCGTCGACAACGTCGAAAGTTACACGTGCACCTTCGTCGAGAGATTTGAAGCCCTGAGCTTGGATTGCAGAGTGATGTACAAATACATCTTTACCACCATCTTGCTCAATAAAACCAAAACCTTTTGAGTCGTTAAACCACTTTACTGTACCTTCAGCCATTTTGTACTACTCCTTTGTGCTGGGTTCCTAATGTTGGAACCACTTTTTAATAGAGCCGAGGCATCAGTT
Organism: uncultured Desulfobulbaceae bacterium; assembly: GCA_947260045.1. Taxonomy (GTDB): domain Bacteria; phylum Desulfobacterota; class Desulfobulbia; order Desulfobulbales; family Desulfobulbaceae; genus CAMYOP01. Next base: position 18,241 of record CAMYOP010000060.1, on the reverse strand, counting down.
GACACTTCGACTTGAAGTCTGGATATCCAGATTTAAATATATATTAGCGTTGTGCTGGTTTGTTTATACCAAAATCAAATGAGGAAGCTCTCTTGCGTTGCCCTTTACCTCGATTACCATTTGCGGATTGTTTCTTTCTTTTCGGCGTTTCTCGTGAAAATCTTTCTCTTTTTTCTCCCCTTGTATCCTTTTCTTCTTTAATGGCACAAGCCGGGAGGGCTTCACGGGTCATTTTTTTGCCAAGGTTGCGCTCAATGAGTGCGACCATCTTATTGTCTTCATAACTGGCAAAGGTAAAAGCCTGCCCGGATCGAGTGGCTCTACCCGTTCTTCCTGTTCTGTGAGTATACGTTTCAGCAGTATCAGGTACATCATAGTTTATTACATGGGAAATTCCAAGCACATCTATGCCTCGAGCTGCAATATCTGTCGCAACTAGAATTTTAAAAGTACCATCACGGAAGCCTTCCATTGCCACACGTCGCTTCTGCTGTGAGAGGTTCCCCTGGAGGGATGTGGCACTGTGTCCAGCTCGTTCAAGTTGCAGCGCAAGGCTTTTGGCCTTGTGCTTTGTTCTTGTAAAGATAAGTGTGCAAGCCATGTCCTGCTCTTTTATCATGCTTTTGAGTAGGCCTGTTTTGCGATCTTTTGCAACCTGAAAAAGAACATGAGAAATTGTTGGAGCCGGCAATGTATGATTAATTTGTATTGTTTTTGGGTTTTCAAGTATGTCTTCGGCCAAATGGCGAATTTCTTTCGGCATGGTTGCAGAGAAAACCAGGGATTGGCGTTTTTTTGGTAACTGTTTAATGATACGTTTGATGTCTGGAAGGAAACCCTTGTCAAACATGTGATCCGCTTCGTCAAGGACCAGGACCTCAACACTGCTGAGGCTAACGCTCTTTTCATTAAGAAGATCAAGCAGTCGCCCTGGACAGGCAACAATAATTTCTGCTCCTGAGCGAATTTTTCTGATCTGGGGTTGTTTGCCTACACCACCATAAACAACAACACTGCGCAGACCGGTTTTTTGGGCCAGGCTGCCAATGTTATCATGGATCTGTTCGGCCAGTTCTCTTGTTGGAGCTACTATCAGGGCTCTTACCTTTTTACGGGGGCCATCAAGCAGTCGCTCCAGGAGAGGCAACGCAAAAGCTGCGGTTTTTCCTGTACCGGTTTGGGCCAGGCCAAGGATATCGCGACCAGCTAGTGCTGATGGGATAGCATCTTTTTGGATTGGTGTCGGGGAGGTGAAACCGCAGGCCTTAATGCCGGCGACCACCTTTGGGTGAAACTTAAAATTATCGAAACTCATTCATACTCCTATATGACTTGTAATGATCTGCCAGGAGTCTTTCCTGGTTTCTCGATCTACGGATTCTCATTGATCCGTTAATTTGTTTTTTGCTCTGGGAAATGGTCTTTGCTTGTAATTGAGGGTAGGGCAAATCGATAGATTGTCACTCAGTTCAATAATCAGTGGCTTGTAAAAGATCTAGTGATAGAAAAGAGTATTTGCAGCACCTGAACCGATTCAAGCAAAGTGGAAAGGTTTCAAAAGCTTGTTCGATTTTGGCATCAAATAAATTTATCTTCAATAGGATTACTATTTCTCCAGTTAAAATGATCAGCAGAAACTTCGACGGGAATGAACGATGCTTGGGGGTAAATGAGCCTTGCGAAAAATACCTGAAGGGATGTGCTTCTATCTGATAATATTATCAACACTACAATATACATTGTTGTGCATGTTATGCAACAAAAAAATATATTATTCGTTCCAGGTGCGGTTAAGTTGATTGGAGTCTTGCTGGGCCTATCGGTTGTGGGTCATGATCATCCTTCAATTGTTCCAGGAGTGATTGAATTTTTTGAGGGGAGGAAAAGCAATTTGCTCCTGATTGACAATCGCATATTTTTCTGCAGAATCCAGCAAACTCGTCCATGAGGCGCGTATTGACTTTGTTTTTGTGTTGAATGATGTGTAAGGTTCTTTTCATGTCTACTCCGTCAAGCTGCAATACTTTCAGTTCACCGCGCTCAACTTCTCCACAAACAGCCAGGCTCGAAAGGCAGCCAAGACCTGTCCCTGCTTCAACGGCCTTTTTTATTGCTTCATTATGTCCCAGCTCCATGACAACATTTAAATCAGTGACATAATCACCTAGTTTGTTCTTGAAAATCTGAGCTGTTCCAGAGCCTTTTTCCCGCATCACCCAGGTTGTTTTTTTCAAGTCTCTTGCCAGGTTGAACCTGTTTCTGATGGCCATGACATGGTTTGGGTTGGCGATAATTAAGAGTTCATCGTCAAACCAGGGGGAGGCCTCTACCTGTTCATGTGAAACCACTCCTTCCACAAAGCCTATATCTACTTTTCTTTCAATAATAAGTTGTTCTGCTTTTCTGGTGTTATGGATCTCGATGGAAAGAAAGGCGTGGGGGTGTAATTTTTTAAAAGCACTTGCCAGCAGGGGAAGAACATAGCTGCCGATAGTAGAACTGGCAACAATATTAAGTGAACCTGCCAGGGTGCCATATGCTTCATTCATCCGCTCGCTGACACTTTTTGCCTTGTGAAGAATTTCACGGCACAGGGGTAAAAAATAGCGACCGCGATCATTGAGTATGAGTGAGCGGTTGTCTCGATCAAAAAGAGGGCCACCCAGGTTGGATTCCAGTTCGCTCAGGGCAAGACTGACGGCAGACTGGGTTATGAAGAGCTTTTTGCTTGCTCTTGTGACCTGCTGTTCTTCGACAACTGTTTTAAAAATATCTAATTGCCGCAGGGTGATGAGTGTCTGGTGTTCTTGCATATTCTATTAAGTGCGGTTTTTTAGCTTTAACTTGAAGACTTTGTAGTGTATTTGCACCTCTACTGGAGAGTATCATTGATTTGATTAATGTCAAATATTATTTTTATAAATTTGACTAATTCGTAGTACCTGGTAGCCTAGGAATGCGTTGCGCACCAGTCATTTTCACAGAGGTCGTTATAGATGGAAAGTTATACAATGATCGGTTTTTCGGTCTTTCTCGGAGCAATTTTTGTGGGAGGAGCAATTCTCATCTCGAAAATGCTTGCCTTCCGCTCGCCCGCAGGACAGAGAAAGGTCCAGCCATACGAATGTTCTGAAGACCCCATTGGCGGGGCTCGCATTCGATTTAAGGTGGCTTTCTATATTTTTGCCCTGCTCTTTCTTCTTTTTGATATTGAATCGCTGTTTCTTTTTCCCTGTATGAAAATTTTTAAAGCCGTTGTCACTCAGCAGGCTGGCAATATCAGCCTTTCTGTCCTTTTTACAGAATTATTTGTATTTGTCTTTATCCTGTTTTTTGGACTTGTATATGCCTGGCGGAAAGGGGTGTTGACATGGGAATAGCTGGTGCATCGGGAGCTACAGAACAGATTGCTGAGATTTTAGACAAGTATCCTGGCGGTATTAAACTGGTAGATTCCATTGAATATCTGGTGTCCTGGGCCAGAGCGAATTCCCTTTGGCCGCTTGTTTATGGAACCGCCTGTTGCGCAATGGAAATGATGGCTGCTGGCTCGTCCAAGCATGATTGGGCCAGGTTTGGAGTTGAGGTGGCACGAGCTACTCCACGGCAGGCAGATCTTATTGTCTTGGCTGGTACCATTGTTGAGAAGATGGGCAATAATTTGGTTACACTCTATAAGCAGATGCCAGCACCAAAATATGTAATTGCCATGGGCTCCTGTGCTATTTCAGGTGGTCCTTTTTATTACGATACCTATTCCGTCATAAAGGGTGGAGACAGATTAATTCCCGTTGACGTGTATGTTCCTGGCTGTCCACCTAGGCCAGAGGCGTTGCTCTATGGCATCATGGAGTTGCAGGAAAAGATACGAAAAGAAGGACGTCGTAATCCCTGGAATATTCGCAATGTCTTAAAAACTCCCTTCCTTGATCTACACACAGAAGCAAAGCTGGATTGGGCCGCAAAGGAAAAAGAACAGGAAAGCGTGCAAAAGGTGGCTCAAGAGCAGTTCAAAATCAAAAATCCTGATTACAAAGCACCAAAAGCAAAAAGAATTGTAAAAGAGAAATTTGAAGACTTGCCCAGGAAGGCTCGAGCTGGCAAAAACGTTTTAAACCAGGACTTTTTTGCTGCCCTTTTGGAAAAGTTCCCAGATATTCATCTTTTTCGTCAGAGTGAAATTCAGCCTGTAACGGTTTCTGATCTTGGCCCTGAATACCTTCTTGATGTTGAAATCCCAAAAGAAAAGTACCTGGAGCTTGTTCAGTTCGTAAAAGAGGATGAACGGCTTCAGATGGATCTGTTGCTCCAGTTGACAGCTATCGATTGGCAGGATCATTTTGATATTCTCGTGCAGCTCCTCTCAACTGTTAATGATCATACGATGTTTTTACGCTGCTCTCTTGCCAAGGATGAGCCAGCAATTGAAACAATCACCACCATTTTTCAAGGAGCCGAATGGCATGAACGGGAGGTGTACGATCTTTTTGGTATCACCTTTAACGGTCATCCTGATATGCGCCGCATATTTCTCAATAATGATTTTCCAGGCCATCCACTGCGTAAGGATTTCGAAGATCCGACCCGTGTTGTGAAACGGCCCTACTAAAGAGTTTTCCGAATGGATTTGCAAGCAGTGAACAATACACTTCCCGAGGGATTTCGAAGTGCTTTTAATTACGATGAGACTTCGGAAGAATATTATTTAAATATGGGACCGCAGCATCCAAGTACCCATGGTGTTCTCCGTTTGGTCTTAAAGCTAAATGGTGAGAGTGTCATTGAGGTTGTTCCTCACCTTGGCTATATCCACCGCGGTCTTGAGAAGGTGGCTGAAAATCAAACCTATCTCCAAAATATTCATCTCACCGATCGGCTCGACTATCTGTCCAGTCATATTAATAATTTAGGCTATTGCTTAGCCATCGAACAGGCTTTAGGCATCGGGGTGCCGCTGCGGGGAGAATATATAAGGGTAATGATCTGTGAGCTCCAGCGGATTCAGTCTCATCTCCTCTGGTGGGGTGTGTGTGGCATGGACTTGGGCGCTGTGACAACTTTTTTGTATGGATTCAAAGAACGTGAGTTGATTACTGATATTTTTGAGGAACTTTGCGGTGCCCGTCTGACCATGAACTATTTTCGGCCTGGTGGTTCTTTTGTCGATGTTCCAGATACCTTCATTCCCAGAGTTCGCCAGGTTATCGAAGAATTGAAGCGAGCTTTGGACGAATACAACACGCTTCTTACAGAAAATATCATCTTTCAGGAGCGTACCAGGGCAATCGGTATCCTGGATAGTGCAAAAGCACTATCCTATGGCTGCACTGGTTCAGTATTACGGGCATCTGGTGTCTCCTATGATGTCCGTAAAAACGATCCCTATTCCATTTATGATCAATTTGATTTTGATGTACCCATCGGTACAGTGGGTGGTTCTTTTGACCGTTACCGCCTCAAAATGGAGGAGATGGTAGAGTCCATTAAGATTTTGGAACAGGCAGTGCAATCATTTCCCCAAGGACCGCATCGCAGCAAAGAGCGAGCAAGCTATAAACTGCCAAAGGGCAGCTATTATAGTCAGGTGGAAACTGCCCGCGGTTTGCTGGGCACCTATATTGTCGCTGAGGGTGGCCCTAAGCCATATAGGATCAAATACCGCTCGCCATGTTTTTCCAATTTACATGCCTTAAATGATATGGCTGTGGGCCATAAAATAGCCGATGTGGTGACTATCCTGGCAACTCTGGACTTTGTTGTCCCTGAAATTGATCGATAAGCGGTAGCAAGAATCAACTCAAGAGAAATTAAAGTTATATGAACCCGCTCCAAACAAATACCCTCTATCCTGTACAAAATAGCATCGGCGATATGGTGCGAGAAATTTTTCCAGCCAGTGCTGTCTATATCAATGGTTTTATTACCATTATAAGCCTGCTCATGCTGGTGTCTCTGCTGCCGGTTTTTTTGATATGGCTGGAACGGAAGGTTGCTGCGCACTTTCAAGCTCGTCTTGGGCCCATGCGAGTTGGCTACCATGGTCTGCTCCAGTCGACTGCAGATGGACTCAAGCTCATCTTTAAAGAAATTCTCAAACCAGAAGGGGCAGACACCTTTGTGTTTTTCCTGGCACCTATTCTGCCAGCCACTGCCACTTTTCTGGTTATGACCATTTTACCTTTTGATCATCATATGCAGGTGGCAGATCCTGCTGGTGGGGTGATTTATGTGATAGGAATTTCGGGGTTGAGTATCCTTGGAATTTTGCTGGCTGGCTGGGCATCCAATAATAAATACTCACTCCTTGGGGCCATGCGTTCGGGTGCCCAGATGATCTCCTTTGAAATATCACTGGCACTTATCATGCTGCTCATTGTCATGGTTACGGGAACCGCTTCCCTAAGGGAAATTGTCTTATCTCAACAGGGAACGATTCTGGACTGGTGGATTTTTAAACTGCCTGTGCTGGGTTCCATTGCTTTTATCATGTATATGATTTCCTCCACCGCAGAGCTCAATAGAGCTCCCTTTGATATATCTGAGGCAGAGTCGGAGCTGACGGGTGGTTTTGCCACTGAATATTCGGGTATCAGCTTTGCCATGTTTTTCTTTGCTGAATTTGTAAACATGTTTGTCTCTGCAGGTATCGCCACCACTCTTTTCTTTGGTGGATTTTTAGCTCCCCAAATTGGCATTGGTTTCCTTGATAGCGTTCTTGATTTTCTTCCTGGCTTTTTCTGGTTTTTTCTAAAAACCTTTTTGATCATCTTTCTCTACATGTGGTTTCGCTGGACTTTCCCTCGTCTTCGTGTTGACCAGCTTATGTATCTTGAATGGAAAATGCTGCTCCCTGCAAATATTTTGCTTCTGATGGTGGGGGGCGTTTTTCTGGCCCTGGGATGGATATTATGATGGATAAACGACAGCGAAGTATGGATGACGCAACTGGTCTTGATTTTGGTCTGCACTATATCGCTAAGGTCACCCGGAGAACAGGGATACCCTGTTGATGTTTGATCGTTTTCGAGGCCATCTCGTCATGGATCATGATGAGACGGGAGAGCATAACTGCACTGGCTGCGGTATATGCGAAAAGGCCTGCCCTAACGGAACCATTTCTGTTTTAACCACAAAAGATATTAGCGCTCGCAAAATCCTGGGCCAATATATCTATCGATTGTCTCAATGCACCCTGTGTAACCTCTGCGTTGAATCATGTCCCTATGGAGCGATTTCCATGGGTAAAGACTTCGAATTGGCCGTTTATGATCGAAAACTCCTGACCCTTGTTCTCAATAAAAACAAGAGGAATACTGTTGATGAGTGATTTTTTATTTTACATACTTGCAACTGCCTTGGTGCTGCTATCTGTTATGGCAGTGAGCCTTCCCAACCTGCTGCACGGTGCTATTTCTTTAATTGGTTCTTTTTTTGTGACAGCAGCCCTTTATATCATGCTCCGGCTGGAATTTGTTGCCCTGTCACAAATTATGCTCTACATCGGGGGCATCATCATTTTCATGTTGATTATTATCCTATTGACCACGGGGCTGGGGAGGGAAAACAGGCATCCTGTCAACAGGTGGCGCCGCTTTGCCGGTGCGGGCGTCAGCGCTGGCCTGCTGTATGCTCTACTTGATACCCTTCAGAGTGCGCCTTCAAGTATTTTATCTGGTCCCACCCACAGGGCTCCGGCAGTCACCATGGATGATATTGGCTTTCGTCTGCTCAGTACCAGTCAGTCAGGTTTTATTGTTCCCTTTGAAATTATTTCGATTCTGCTTCTTGTTGCTCTGATAGGAGCAGTTGTTCTGGCTCGTCGAGATAAATGTGAGGAGGTGCTTAAATGACCCTTTCTCACTGTGTAATTCTATCTCTAATCCTTTGTGCCATCGGTGTTTATGGAGTTTTGACCCGCCGTAACCTGATTGGAATCCTGCTCTCGGTTGAAGTGATTTTAAACGGGGCTAATATAAATTTTGCCGCCTTTGCGCACTTCAGGGCTGTTGATTCTGTTGCTGGTGCCATTTTCCCCATTTTTGTAATGGCTGTCTCAGCCTGTGAAATGGCAGTTGCTCTGGCTATCATAATTTCCATGTATCGACGTAAAAGGCGTCTTGATGTCTATAACCTGGAGGAGCTCCATGGCTGATTGGCTTTTTACTCACAGCTACCTGATCCTGGCTTTTCCTCTGCTTTCCTTTCTGGTTATAGGCTTGTTTCTGCAACGGGTTTCTCCAGAAAAATCAGCACGTTTTGCCTTGGGTACAGCATTTTTTTCCATGCTCTTTGGCGTGGCTGTATCCGGGGCATATTATGTGAAAGTTCTGGCCCAACCGCTCCTCTACCCAGAACGCACTCTGATCTGTTTTGATGTTGCCTGGCTCAATTTTACACCCATCTTAACTGCAAACATGGGGATCTATCTTGATCCTATTTCGGTCATGATGATTCTTGTCATCACCATCATCAGTTTTCTGGTTACCTGCTATTCTATTGGCTACATGAAGGGTGATTCTGGCTTTGGCCGTTTTTTTGCGCTGCTTTCTCTTTTTTCTTTTTCCATGCTCGGTCTGGTCGTTTCCAGCAATATTTTACAGATGTTTGTTTTTTGGGAACTGGTAGGAGTTTCATCGTATACTCTTATCGGTTTTTGGTATGAGAAACCTTCGGCAGTGGCTGCTGCAAAGAAAGCTTTTATTATTACACGTTTTGCCGATGCCTTCTTTTTACTCGGTATTCTTGCGGTCAGTTTTTATGTTGGCAGTTTTGACTTCCAAAAGCTCAACAGCATAGAGACAGCAGCTCTGTTGAACCAGAGCTTTCAGTTTGGCAGTTTCACCATAAACCTGCTCACTCTTTCAACTTTGCTCATTTTTGCCGGTGGCTGGGGAAAATCAGCCATGTTTCCTCTCCATGTCTGGCTGCCTGATGCCATGGAAGGGCCCACACCAGTATCTTCTATCATTCATTCGGCCACCATGGTGGTTGCAGGTGTGTATTTAACGGCCAGAATGTTTCCTCTTTTCAGCCAGTCGCTTACCACCCTCTGGCTGATTCAGTGTGTTGGTGCCTTCACTGCCTTGTTTGCAGCTGTAATTGCTGTCACCCAGAGAGATATTAAGCGAATACTTGCTTTTTCCACTTTGTCGCAGCTTGGTTATATGCTTTTTTCCCTGGGTGCGGCCCAGGTGATATATCCTGATGTTCCCGGAAGTGGACTCAATCCACTGGCATACTCTGCCTCCATGTACCATGTGTTTACCCATGCCTTTTTCAAGTGCATGTTGTTTCTTGGTGCAGGGGCCATTATCCATGCAGTTCATGATAACGATATCCTGGCAATGGGTGGTCTGAAAGCGCTCATGCCTAAAACCTACTGGTCGCTCCTGACAGCCTGCCTGGCAATTGGTGGAATATTTCCTTTCAGTGGGTTCTGGTCCAAGGACGCAATTTTACTGGCTTCTCTGCAATCTGGCCATTATTTCACTTTCATGGTTGGTCTTTTTACAGGCGGGTTGACAGCCTTTTACATGTTTCGGTTTTTCTTTCTTATCTTTCATGGCAAAGCTCGATCTGACTTGCACAATGTCCATGAAGACCCCTGGATGACAGTCCCAATTATGCTTCTCACTATTCCAACTATTGGCGCAGGACTGCTCGAACAATTTTTTGTAAGCCAGGTGACGCTACCAGGACTGCAGGAAATTTCAAACTTCTCCCATCCCTCCTGGCTGCCGGTTCTTGCCTCTTTAACTGGATTGACAGGGATTAGCCTTGCCTGGTTTTTCTATGGCAAGGGAAGGCTTGAGAAGGCAGAGAGTTTTAAGCGTGATTTCAGGTCATTGTATAACGTGGTTTATAACAAATTTTATATTGACGAGGTCTATCTTTTTATAACCAGGAAGATCATCTTTGCAGGTATCGGTAGCCCTGTAAAATGGATAGATCGTCACATTGTAGATGGTGCCATGAATTTGTGTGGAGAAATTCTTCAGCTTGGCGGACGACTAGTGCGTTTTCTCCAAAATGGCCAGCTTCAATTTTATCTGGGAATCACAATTATCGGCTTTGTCTCTCTTCTTTTTTTGGGAAAATAATGCAAATGTTCGATATTATGATATATATCAAGGAATAAAAAAACTATTATGAACGGACCTTTCCTGCTGACTCTCATTTGGGTTTTGCCTTTTATCATTGCTCTGGTCACCATTCCAGTGCACCAGGAAAATCATCTCCGGATAAAGGTAATATCACTGCTTGGTAATTTTGTGAACCTGATACTGGTCATTCTTCTGACAATTCAGTTTATTGGCGTTTCAAACACCAGTTCCACGGTACAAGAATCTAATGTAAGCCTCTTCCAGTATGGATACAAGGTTGCCTGGTTTACCATCATGAATATAGAGTACAACATCGGGGTTGATGCGATCTCGGTGCTTATGATGCTGCTTACCGCAATAGTAATATTTTGCGGCATAATAGCCAGTTGGGAAGTGGAAAAGCAGGCCAAGGAATTTTTTATTCTGCTCAATGTTCTGGTGGCAGGGGTGTACGGCGTTTTTGTTTCTATCGACCTCTTTACTCTTTTTCTGTTCTATGAAATAGCGGTTCTTCCCATGTACCTTCTTATTGGCTTATGGGGAACAGGTCGAAAAGAATATGCTGCCATGAAGCTGACCTTAATGCTGGTGGCCGGTTCTGCTTTTATCCTGGCTGGAATCCTGGGCCTCTATTTTGAGTCTGGCCTCAATACTTTTGATCTGAACCAGCTCTCTCAAGTTCGTTTTTCCGATTCTTTTCAATATTGGGCTTTTCCTCTTGTCTTTCTTGGTTTTGGCGTGCTTGGTGCTATTTTTCCCTTCCATACCTGGTCTCCCGATGGTCATGCTTCTGCACCCACAGCTGTCTCCATGCTTCATGCCGGGGTTTTGATGAAACTCGGTGGGTATGGATGTTTGCGTGTGGGAATGTACCTGATGCCAGAAGGAGCCCATATGTGGATGAACGTCTTTCTGGTGCTGGTAACCATCAATGTTCTTTATGGTGCCTTTGGAGCAATCAGGCAGACAGATTTAAAATATATTACAGCCTACTCTTCGGTTTCCCATTGCGGCCTGGTGCTGTTTGGTTTCACGGCCATGACCTTTACCGGGCTGAAAGGTGGAGTGCTGCAGATGATTTCCCATGGACTGATGACCGCACTTTTTTTCTGCCTGATTGGGATGGTATACGGCCGGACTCACACCAGGACGGTGAGTGAGATGGGAGGCTTGATGAAGGTGATGCCATTTTTGTCCATTGCTTTTATCATCGTCGGCCTGGCTGGGCTTGGTCTGCCAAGTCTGTCAGGTTTTGTTGCTGAAGCCAATGTCTTTGTCGGGTCTTTTGCAAATCCAGCTCTTATCAATCGTGTTTGCAGTGTCCTAGCTGTTTTGTCTATCGTTGTGACCGCGGTGTATGTCCTGCGGACTGTAAACTCGCTTGTCAACGGACCTATTCGCAAACAATATAATACTCTCATTGATGCCAGTCCCCTGGAAAAAGTACCTGTGATTATTTTACTTTTTTGTCTTTTTGGAATGGGGATTCTACCTGGCTGGATTATTGAGCTGGTGAATGGCGCTGTTCATCCTATCTTCAATAACTTAATGCGGTAATGTTATGAATCTTCTCTTGCCGGAATTTTTTCTTTTATTTCTCACTTTTTTTATTCTGTCCTTAGATTTATGGAGGAATAAATCTCAATCAGCCCTTTCCTTTCATCTGAGCTGGGGAGGCTTACTGGCCCTGTTTGTTCTTTTGCTTGCTCTTCCCTATGACCAGGAGCAGGTCTATTTTGGCGGCTACACAGTAAATGGCACAGCGCTCCTTTTTAAACAGATCTTTGTCCTGTCAGCCCTGTTTACGGTCCTTCTCTCCAGGCCATATTTTACCCCGGGAGGGAACAGGCGAGGAACTCTGAAGTACCGCAGTGAGTTTTACTGTATCATTTTACTCTGTACTTTTGGCATGTTTGCCGTGGTCTCGGCAAAAGATCTTCTAACCGTGTTTATTGGTATGGAGCTTGCGACCATTCCTCTCTATATCTTGAGCGGTTACCAGAAAGAAGATGCTTTTTCAGTGGAGGCATCCACCAAGTATATCATCATGGGCTCACTGTCTACAGGGCTGCTTCTTTTTGGCTATTCATTTCTCTACGGCTGTGCTGGTTCTCTTGGATTTGATGCCATTGCCGCAGTGGCTCAAAGTTCACAAGATGAGCCACTGCTCAAGCTCGGTGTTCTTTTTGTCTTTGCTGCTATTGGTTTTAAGTTGACTCTTTTTCCCTTTCACATGTGGGCACCGGATGTATATGATGGATCCCCCACACCCGTCACAGCCTTTATTTCTGTTTCTTCAAAATCAGTGGCCATTGCCTTTCTTTTGATTCTGGTATACGGACCATTGGCACCTATGCATGGCTATCTTCAGCCAATTCTTTTGATACTTGCGGCAGCAACCATGACTGTGGGGAACCTGGGAGCTCTGAGACAGTTGAAACTCCGACGTTTTATGGCCTATTCTTCCATTGCCCAGGCTGGCTATATAATTATGGCCATGGCCGGAACATCTGAGGCTGCCTGGTCTTCCATTATCTATTACCTTTTTGTGTATGCTGCCGCTAACTATGCTCTCTTTTTTATTATCAGCCTGATTGGCCGGCATGGCAATGAAGAATTTAAGTCTTTGCAGGGAATGGGGAAACAGCATCCAGTGCTTGCTGCTGTGCTCTTACTGACCCTGTTTTCACTTGGCGGAATTCCACCGCTGGCCGGTTTTATGGGGAAATTTTTACTCTTTGCTGCAGCTGCTGAACAGGGGTTTTATGCCATGGTGGTTTTTGCTGCTCTTAACTCAACCATATCTCTTTATTATTACCTCCTGCTCGCCAAGGAGGCCTATATAATAAAACCTTTTGCCGTAAAAAATAATTTGTTGCAGACAGATATCGTCCAAAAAGTAAGCCTTATGGTACTTACATCGGCAATGATATTTTTTGGTTTGCTACCCGTGTTCAGCAATGCGATACGGGCTACGGTACATTGAGTGGATAGAGAAAAATACTTAGTCAGGTGATGAAAAATCTGGGCTTGTTTCTTCATTTTGCTGGTCAATAAGCGAGCGCACCATTTGTGAGAGGGTAATAATATCTATGGGTTTATAGGTAAATCCATGGATACCATATTTTTTAAAATTTTTTTCAGAGACCACACTTGAAAAACCTGTCGTCAGTATAATGGGAATGTTTGGACGTATGGCGTTGATTTGAGAGGATAGTTCCACTCCTGTCATATTGGGCATGGTTTGATCGGTTATAACCAGGGCAAAATCTTCAGGTTGAGCCTGGAATGTTTTGAGCCCTTTAACACCATCAGTTTCTTTTACTACTTTGTAGCCAAGTTGTGTCAGGGCGTCGTGTAAGTATTTTAAAATGCCAGGCTCATCATCAACTACCAGTATTTTCTCAGTTCCCGTCGACATGTTGCCGAGACTGACTAGTTCTTCCTTTTTTCTCTCTGATTCAATTATTGGGAAATAGACCCTGAAAACAGTTCCCTCGCCAGGTTTACTCTGTACAGAAATGAATCCATCATGGCCACTGACTATACCGTGCACAACAGCTAGTCCCAAACCTGAACCCTTGCCAACTTCTTTTGAGGAAAAATAGGGGTCAAAAATACGATCAAGGTTATGCTGCTCAATTCCGCTTCCTGTATCACTGATCACCAGGTGCAGATAATTACCAGGCAGCATTGATTCACTGGGAAGTGCCTGTGGTTCCAGATATTTTTGGTAGAGACTGATTTTTAGTGTACCTCTGTTTTTTTCCATTGCCTGGGTTGCATTTGTACAGAGGTTGACAATGACCTGATGGATTTGCGTGGGATCTGCCAAGATCGTACCGCAGTCTGTTTGAATAGTTTTTTCAAATTGTATAGTGGCAGGTACGGATGCCCGTAAAAATTTGAAAGCCTCATTTATTAACGGTACAATGGATATGCTTTTACGCTCCTGCTCGCCTTTACGGCTGAATGCAAGAATGTGACTGACCAGTTTTTTGGCCCGATTTCCAGCCATGATAACAGAATCCAGGTTTTCTTCGACCTGGCGGGGATTATCGAGCTTTAACTTGCTGAGTTCGGCAAAGCCAAGAATTGCCGTAAGGATATTATTAAAATCATGGGCGATACCTCCTGCCAGTGTGCCCATTGCCTCCATTTTTTGCGATTGGCGCAGCTCTTCTTCTACCTGCTTACGTTCTGATATATCATCATAAACAGCAACGACTTCGCCACTGGGTAATTTGTAAATATAATTTTCCCGCCATGATGATTTGCCGTTTTCATCGTGATATATTTTTGCTGGATAAAACAAGGGAATGCCAGAGTAGTATACTTTTTCTAATTCAGGGATGATTCCGAAATTTTCAGCCCCAGGGAAAACATCTGACAGCTTTTTGCCGATGACTTCCTCTTTGCTTTTGTTGTCTATTTTTTCGGCGGCCTGATTGAAATCGCTGATGATAAAACCATCGTCTTGGTACTGGTAGACAACAACACCAGAGCTCATACGATTAAACAGCTCACGGAAGGTCTTTTCGCTGGTTTCAAGTCGTTTTTCTGTTTGTTTTCTTTCTTGTATTTCGCGCTTGAGGAGAACATTACTTTGCTTTAGGGCTGAAGTTTTTTGAGCCACTTGTCGTTCAACTTCATCATTTCTGTTTTGGAGTTCTTTCTGTCTAAGAGCAATGGTTTTACCAATAAGAGCAAGGAGAAAGGTTATAATTGTACCAACCAGAAGAGCCGCCATGGTGAGTTGGTAGCTTATGTCTTTCCAGCCAAGAAATCGGTGCATTATGAACTTGAGGTGTTGCCCGCGAAGTTTTAGCTGAACAATTTTTTCAAGTCTTATTGGAGCATCTTTAGGGTTGGTAATGTTTTTAGAGAGATTAAATTGCTTGAATATTTTTGTTGAATGTTCCTGGGGGGTCTCTTGGGCTGAAACCTGCATGGAAATAGTAATATTATCATGTGTATGGAGTGAATTCAGCATTTTGAGTGGATCGATAATTAATGCTGCAATGCCTTTTAGCTGCCGTTTCCGTCCAAGGACAGTGGCTGGAAGAGTTTTACTTAAATAGATTGGTTTTACGAGCCAATAGCCCCTGATGAATTCGTCAGGGTATTGTACAGGGGCCGGAGTTGTTTCTCCGGTTTCAATACTTTTTAGTATGGATTGGCCCAAGCTCGTATCAGTCAGTGCGTCAAAGCCAATGAGATCTCGGGTAAAGATATGCTGCGGTTCCTGGTAGGCAAGGGGCAGGTACTGCTTGCGGATTTTTGCCTTGGTACAAACCTCATTGATTTTTTCTGAAATGCTAAAGGATTGTACGTGTGTTTGGCGCATGTGTGTTTCAAAACTGCTTCTTTGCTCTCCTGAAACCAGGGGAAAGTAGGCTGTGGAGAGAAGAAAAGGATGATTTTGCAGGACTTCTCTTGAAAAAGAATTGTATTGCCGGCGGTTTACATGCTTTGCTGAATTTATTAGCATTGCAAGGCTTGAAATAACTTCTTCGACGATATTATAACTTTGGGATATTTCGTTAACAAGGGCCGAGGATTCAGCGTCAAAGAGTTGCTTTTCGTTCTTGAGGGTATCTCTCCAGGCAATAGCCATGAGAAATATCGTAAGCGCACTCCCTAAAAGAACACTCCAGATGGTTGCAGAACGGAAATACTTGTTGATCAGTCTTTTCAAAGTTGGTCCTTGATACCTATCTTGTAATGGCTTTCAATGCTTACTGATACATTTCCTTCTTTTTAACTCTGGCAATAGATTTATCCCTAAATGGTAATTATTTAATACCACCGTATTTCATTCTACACTGCTTAAAAATGAGTATTCAAACTATTTGTCAAATCTATTCGTATTTTCAGCTTTATAAGAGATACTGTTTACCTCTAAAAGCATTGCGCCCAAGTAAGTTTGAGTTCTATGATGCTCTCACAAAAAATAGAGTGATCTTCTCCAGCGATTTGTAAATCTCTTGGGAGAAATTTTTCTTTGGGTAAGTGTGGCAAAACCAGAAAAGGATATCTGATTACGTTAAAAAAAGTTTTTCGAACATGCACCATGTAGTAGTCCAGCCATTTATAATACCAAATCATAGCCTTGATTTACTTCTATAGTAACTTGGCAGGGTTGTCATATCCAAAAAATATCCCCTGATATTTTTAAGTGCAATAATCGCAACTGAAAGCAAATATAAACCTCTCCCATATTCTTTCCCCCAGAAATATTGTGGCCTCATTTTTTTTCTGTAAAGTTTATAGCAGGTTAGCTCCCCATTTTCTGAAAAGTAAAAATTAATAGTAACTTTTACTGGATATTATCAAATGGCCTTTGATATAATACGTAATATCAATCAGTTGTTTGCAGGTAAAGTGTTGGGGAGCAACGATTTTGTTCGAGTGATGTTCAGGTGAGTTGAATAATTTCAGAGGTATGCAGATACATTGTCTGACGGTTTAATTTTGGAGGAAAAGTATAAATGAGGAATCTTAATCCAGTCAGTGAAGCTAATTTTTTTTCACATTGCATTCATCCAAAGAGAGAAAAAAAATATCTTGTCCTTGGCTTTGATCCTTCAGGAAATGCTGAGCAGGTATTGATTAACGAAAGCAATGTTTTTCGCAACCTGGGTGAAGAACATAGCATCCTTAAACAATTCTATTTTCTCGGAATAACTTCAGCTGGCATGGACCATACAAATGGTAAATATATAAGTACAGGAAATCTTGTTTTCGATAATGTCAAAAGAGTCAACAGGTCATCAGCGTATCTGGCACAAATGGAGCTGGGAGATAATAATATTGACCTCGATAAGCTCATCCTTGAAGCGATGAATTCCATACATGGAGCAGTCCTTATTCAAACTGCTCATAGACTGGCAGGAATTACTTTCCAGCAGGTCCCACTGGTCAAGGCCACACTCATTTGTACTTTTAAGGCCATTGAGGCTCTTCTGGTTCGCTCTGGAATGGTTATAAATGGGAAAAGATTGGAAGTCGTTGAAATGGGTTCAATGCATTAAAGCTATTTTATTACCTCCTCAAATACAACAGCAGCCCATTCTTTTAATTTTTTACTGCTTTTAACAACCTTTTGGTTGGAAGCCCATCAGGTAAAAGGCCTGTGTGGGTCTGAAACTGGCGGATTGCTTCACGTGAGCCAGAGCCTATGTTGCCGTCTAATTCTCCAGAGTAATATCCTGCATTTTTTAACTCTTTCTGTAACTCCATTTTTTCAGAGATGGACAGTGAGTCTTTTGGGCGAGGCCAGCGTCTCGCAATTTTGCCATAACCTGCCAGCCTATCTGATAAAATTCCCACAGCTAAAGCGTATGAATCAGCGTTATTATACCGTTTAAGCACAAAAAAGTTTTTCAACATTAAAAAGCAGGGACCATTGGGCCCGGCAAACATTTTTAAAACAGCTTTTTCTTGTGGTCGTGGATATTGTTTCCCTCCTGGGCGATAAAATCCAAGTTTCTGCCAGTCTGCCAGTGTTTTCGTCTTATTGATGTGAGTGACACTGCTAGAAGGGGGGACTACTTCATAACCCCATGTTTTACCTGTGCGCCAGCCATTTTCAGTTAACAGGTTTGCTGCTGTGGCCAAGGCATCAGGAATTGAGTTCCATATATCTTTACGGCCGTTTTTGTCCATATCGATGCCATAGGCAAGATAGCTGGTAGGAATAAATTGGGTGTGCCCCATGGCACCTGCCCAGGAACCTGTAAATTGATTTGTTGGTATGTCACCATTTTGTAAAATTTGTAGAGCTGCTATGAGTTGGGAGCGGGCAAATTTTGCACGTTTTTTATCTGCATAGGCAAGTGTAGCTAATGCTTGTGGTACATAATGCAGGCGGCCTGGATGCTTGAGAATGACTCCGTAGTTAGATTCCATTGACCAGATTGCCAGTAAAATATAACGGCTTACACCAAATTTTTTTTCTACAGCAGCAAGAGTCTGCTCATGACGGTTTTTTACCTGAAGGCCATTTTGTATCTGCAGGGGGTTGACCCGTGCATCTAAATAATCCCAAATCTCCGTTGTAAATTCTGGCTGGTACTTGGCTTTTTTTAATACTGCAGGATCTGGCCTGTTAACACCTGCAAATGCATGGTTGTAGG
>CAMYOP010000059.1 GCA_947260045.1 uncultured Desulfobulbaceae bacterium | reverse complement strand
TCAAGAAAAATGTATTGTAATTGTAAATAAAGCAAATGGGAGTTGAAGGGATAGCATATTGGACGCTTTGCTGAGTTTTAAGATTACTTTTTTTTAAAAAAATACTTCTTTTCATCCCCCCAAATAGGCCTTTTTTACTTCAGGGTTGCCAAGCAAGTCATCACTTGATCCCTGGGCAACGATGTTTCCAGTATCCATTACATATCCGCGGTGGGCCAGTTGTAAGGCAAGGTTTGCATTTTGTTCAACCAGCAGAATGGTCATCCCCTCATCGTTGAGCCTTTTTAACTTGCGAAATAATTCGTATTTAAGGACAGGAGCCAGCCCCATAGATGGCTCATCCAAGAGGAGAGTATTGCAGCCTGTCATAAGAGCCCGCCCAACTGACAGCATCTGCTGCTCTCCACCGGAGAGTGATTCACTTCGTTGCTTGCGCCGCTCATACAACCTGGGAAAAAGGTCAAACACATAGGTATAGGAAGCTGCCAGATCACTTCCTTTAGGACGGGCATAGGTGGCCAACTCAAGATTTTCCTTAACGGTCAGATTACCAAAAATACGACGCCCCTCTGGAACAAGGGCAACCTGCAGATCTTCAACAACCTTATGGGGAGGGGTATTGAGTATAGTCTCGCCCTGATAACTGATGTTCCCGTCAATCACCAAGGGGGCCTCTGGTGGCTGCAATCTGGCAATGGAGTACAGAGTTGTGGTTTTACCTGCTCCGTTAGCGCCAATAAGCGTTACGATTTCACCTTCCTCAACATGGAAGGTGATGCCGTGCAATGCCTGAATATTGCCATAGCGGACAAGCAGATTTTCAATTGAGAGTAACATCAGAGTGTATCATCTCCAAGATAGGCGCTGATCACAGCTGGGTGCTTACGAATTTCTTCAGGAGAACCTTCGGCAATGGTTTCACCAAAGTCTATAACCTTAATATGATTACATAATTCCATCATAACATCCATATGATGCTCTATCATCCAGATGGACACATCAAATGTATTATGAATCCAGCGGATCAAACGTATAAGATCTTGAATGTCATTGGAATTTAAGCCTGCTGCTGGTTCATCCAAAAGCAGCAATTTGGGGTGTACTGAAAGTGCGCGGGCGATTTCCAGTTTTCGCTGGGTACCGTAGGGCAAATTACCAGGGAATTCATCCCTATAGCGAATAAGATCAAAAACCTCCAGGAGGTTGTTTGCTTCCTTGGTAATCTCGGCCTCACGTTGCTGATAGGTTTTGCTTCGCAGAATCGAATGGAAAAAGCCATAACCCAGTCTATAATGCTGGGCAACACGAATATTATCAAGCACTGTCATATCACTCCAGAGCCTAATATTTTGAAAGGTCCTGGCAACGCCCATGGCTGTAACCTGATGCGGCTTCAGTTTAGCTATTGGTGTTCCACCGATACGAATTTCTCCTTCACTAGGCTGATAAAATCCGCTGACCAGATTAAATACCGTAGTCTTGCCTGCACCATTTGGACCAATCAGTCCCGTGAGATCATTTTCGCCAAGGGCTATATTGAAATTTGCGATGGCCGTCAAGCCGCCAAAACGCTGGCTCAGATTTTCAATCTCCAGAACTGGAACTGATTTTTCCTGCACGTGTAGCTGCGTCATTACTTGAACCTGTAAAAGCGTTTAAGCCAGGGAAAGATATCTCCAAGTTCACGGTTTCCCATGATCCCTTCAGGCCTAAATTGCATCAAAATGATGAGTAGCAATGGGATAACCACCCATTTAATAATCTGGAGCGGACGAAGAACTTCAAGGAGTACAGTAAAAAATATAGCTGAAAGTACAGATCCAGAGAGTGATCCCATCCCACCCAGATAGACCATGACCAGCACTTCGGTGGACTTTAGAATATTAAATGATCCAGGATTGACATAGCCCAGGATATAGGCAAAAAGGCCACCGGCAATGCCAGCGAGACCGGATGAAAGCATAAAGGTTATGGTTTTTATTTTATTGGTATTGACACTCATTATTTCGGCCGCAACTTCATCCTGACAGATGGCGCTCACCCCCTTGCCAAAAGTCGATGACAGGTAACGCCTGAGTATCCAGATGCTGAAAATGGTGAATAAAAAAACCCAGATCAGCATCCAGGGCAGATCAACCACATCCTCCATAGAACGAATCAAGCGTTTCATCCCCATGAAGCCTCGTGAACCACCAATATAACTGATATTCTCTATCCCGCTGATGATAATGTAATTGGCTGCAATGGTGATAATGGCAAGGTAATCTCCCCTGGTCTTATAGGAGGGAATCGCAACCAACAATCCAGCAAAAGCAGCAGCCACACCCCCTGCAAAGATCAAAACTGGAAAGGCATAGAGGGCAAATTCCGGACTGAGCAGAGGCAGGCCAAACACCTTATCCTTGGCAAAAAGCAGGACTCCTAACATAGAAGATACGTAAGCACCCACGCACATGAACCCTGCATGGCCACAGGAAAACTCCCCCATGTAGCCGTTCACCAGATTCAGGCTGGCGGAAAGGATAATATTAACCCCCATAAACATGAGAATGGAGAGGATATAGAGGTTAACAAGTTCGTTGTAGGCCAGATAAACCAGGACAAAGCCGAGGAGGGCCAGAAACATATGCACTGAGTAGCGACGTAGCATCTGATCTGCCCCTTAAATTTTGGTGGTCTTGGCAATGCCGAAGAGACCTGTTGGTTTAAAAGTAAGAATAGCAAGTAAGACACTAAAGGCGATTAAATCCCGAAAAGTGGAAGGGAAAAACGCCACCACCATGATTTCAACGGCCCCCAGGAGAAAACCACCGAGAAAAGCGCCCCGGATATCTCCTATGCCCCCAACCACGGCTGCAATAAAAGCCTTCCAGCCAATGAGCGCGCCCATATAGGGCTCTAATACTGGATAGGACATGGCAAAGAGCAAACCAGCCAGACCAGCAAATCCGGAACCAAGAATAAAGGTAAACACAATAACCGTATCAATTGGAATACCCATGAGCGGAACTGCAAACTTATCATAGGAAATAGCCCGCATGGCCATACCAATTTTTGTTTTGGTGACGATAAACTGCAGTATGATGAACACCAGGATTGCGGTGAAAATTACCGCCACTTTAAGATTGGTAAAACTGACGCCTCCGATTGTGTAGACATGTTCTGAAATAAGGGGTGGAAACGCTTTACGGCTGGCTCCAAGCAGAGCAAGGTTTCCATGCTCTAAAATAAGTCCAGCCATCAAGGCGGTAATAACCACATAGAGACGATTGGCACCTTTACGCCTGAGTGGGCGATAGGCAACCCGTTCCAGGGTGACACCCACCACGGAGGTCAAAATCATAACAAGAGGAATTGTCAAGGCCAGTGCAACCCAGCCAGGCAGGCCAAGTGCGGTCAGCAGAAAAGTAGCTACGAAAAAAGCTATGTAGGCACCCACCATGAACACATCACCATGGGCGAAATTAATCAGGGTGAGAACGCCGTACACCAGGGTATAGCCTAGGGCAATAAGGGCATAAAAACTACCCCACTGCAGGGCATTGATCACATTTTGTATAAAAGTTGCAAGCATACAATTTTATCTCTTGCTGACAGAAAAAAGCGGCTGTCAGATAGTACCTGCCAACCGCTTAGATGATAGGTTCAGCAATTAAGTGTTTTTATTGGGGACAAACTGATTCGGCAAATTCAAACTCACCACTGTCAGAAATACGGACAACAACTGCGCACTTGACAGGGTCTCCCTGTTCGTCAAATTTCATGCCGCCTGTAATTCCATCAAAACTTGGAATTTCAGACATTGCCTGGCGTATCGCTTTTCGATCCTTACGGAGTTTGCCTGTAAGTCCGCCAGTATTTTGAATGGCTTGCAAGACAATTCTGGTGGCATCCCAGGTAAGAGCCGCAACATCATCGGGTACATAGCCATGCTTTTTACTGTAACGATCAATAAATTCCTTGGTTGCGCCAGTAGCGCCTGCGGCTGCATAGTGGGTGGAAAAGTAGAGGCCTTTACAGTCATCACCGCAAAGAGTCATCAGTTCAGCGCTTCCCCAGGCGTCAGAGCCCATGAAAGGTTTTTTATAACCAAGCTGGTGCGCTTGTTTCACAATAAGGGCGACCTGGTTATAGTTATCAGGCAGAAAGATAAAATCAGGTTTTTCCGCTATAATTTTGGTCAGCTGAGCTGAAAAATCCTGATCCTTGGTACCATGGCTTTCAAAGGCAACGATTGTATCCTTACCCATCTTCTTTTCAAATTCATCCCGAAAAATTTCAGCAAGACCCTTTGAATAATCATTGGACAAGTCGTATAAAACGCCTGCTGTCTTGGCGGAAAATGTTTTCACGGCAAAGTTGACCGCTACGGGTCCCTGGAAAGGGTCCAGAAAAGCGGCACGGAAAACCCAGGGACGCTCAAAAGTGGTGTCAGGATTGGTGGACCATGGAGTAACCATGACGGTCTGATTATCATCCGCGACCTGACCCGCAGGAACGGCCTGTTTACTCGAGTTTGGACCGATCATGGCGAGGACTTCATCTTTCTCGATGAGCTTGAGAGCTGTGGAAACTGCAGATTCTGCTTTGGCTTCATTATCTTCATAGACAAACTCAAGCATATACTTTTTACCGCCAACATCCAGACCACCTGCCGAGTTGATGTCTTCTTTCAGCATTTCAGCAGACAGCTTGGAGGATTCTCCGACTTTGGGAATGTCACCTGTCATGGGAATATTAAAGCCGATTTTTATGGTGTCCATTGCCATTGCAGATGTTGCAAGTACAAGTGCCGCACAGGTACACGACAGGCGAAAAAGCATTTTCCTCATAGTATCCTCCGTTGTTGATTTGTGGCTGCATTTTAGAGATTTAGCAGAAAACAAAAAACCGCCATACGGAGAGTATCCGAAACATGGCGGTTTATTTTAAATCCTGGCAGTCTTGTTAGGTGCCTCCATATTTTTGTGAATATGTTTATAAAATATGATGACGCATCATTTTTCATAATGGCTAAAAATGCAACAAGTTTATGAGGATATGGGATGTTTTGTGTTGGAATAAAACTGGGTTGGATTATAAAAAATATATTACGGTAATCTCCTACCCCCAAAAACATCCATACTCATCACGTTCCACAAGGGCCACAAACTGTTCAATACGTTTCACTTGCGGATGAGGTTTATAAGCGTGCCATTCCAGGTCAGCCCTCTGCCAATATACTTTCCAGGTATTATGTTTTTTTACGTACGTTGCTTTTGCCACAGGTGGTTCAATTTTCTCTTTTGGATTATTCCACTTAGGCCTTATTTCAAATATCTCTACACTCTGATTTTGTATCCTGTATCCCAAATCAAGTTCATTGCGGATTTCAAACGGTGGTCGCCTTTTTTCAATAAAGCCTCCGACTATTTTCTCTATTCTCTTTACTTCAAATTCGCTTAATGACATATTTTTTCCCAATATCGAGCGAGTGACGAGTGACCGCCTGATCATTTTCGTTGTAAAAGTTGGCCGTAGAAAAGACGTATATAAAAAATTCCCCATAGATTTTCCATACCCTTTCTTGGCTAGAAAACCTTGCTCTCCTATCATCTCCCAAAAGATAGCGTATCAGACAAGATCATAGGTCCTGAAATGCTTTGCATTGTTAATCATACGCTTACGATTATCGTGTCCTTTCCTGTACTTGCCATCTGATATCCAGTCTTTGTTATCATCATAGTATGTGTCCCACATGAGTGATCTTTCGTAATCCAGGCAAATGATGAATGATGTTACACACCATTCAACCGCTTCTTCATGTACCGCGTTAAAACTGTGCCCTAACTCGTGAGCCATTACCATCATGTCCTGATAAGCAAGGTTGGGAATGTTACCAAATATATCTGCTCCTCCAAACAATGTTTGTTTTATATATTGTTGGGAAAGACTGTAGACACCGCCCAATCCCAAAGAATTTCCCA
Source organism: uncultured Desulfobulbaceae bacterium (assembly GCA_947260045.1). Taxonomy (GTDB): domain Bacteria; phylum Desulfobacterota; class Desulfobulbia; order Desulfobulbales; family Desulfobulbaceae; genus CAMYOP01. The sequence goes on along the minus strand of CAMYOP010000059.1, from coordinate 5,584 downwards.
CCGTCCAAAAATCAGCAATTCCCAGCAATTTACCATCCATATCCTTGCCACTGGTAAGATGGGCGACCTCTGTTCCTGTCCTCATCCGTTCACTGACAAGACCTAAATTTGCCCATAGTTTGCCGACACTGGTTATGAGCTGAGTCAACAAAACCTTTCCATTGCTACTTGTCAGTGAAACAGGGTCCATAATCCATGCTTTTGTCAGAAATCTAAAACCAATATTCTTTTTATAGAGACCGTTCACTTCATTCAATGTTTTAATTTGATGAATATACCAGGGAGTATTCGTCCACTTGACACCCTCATAGAACTCTTTATCCGCCACCATGACAATGCCAATATCTGGACCGACACTATGTTTTGAGGTATCTACTGGAGGAAGTGGAGGTTCACCGATATAGCCTGAACCACCAGGAAGTGAATAAGGATCAAACTGTTCCATGGTATGTCGAACCAGGTCATCTTTATTGGACAGTTTAAATTGAAGGTCCCTAGTACGATAAATCATATAATCGGTTTGCTCGGCATCCATCTGGAACTTTTTCAGTGGTTCGATAAACCACCAATTCCCACCATCCAACACATATCCACCCATCATGAGAGGTGTAATTGTCAACCTGACTTCACTGGTCTCTTCAAAGCCTGCAATATGACCTGCAAAAGTGATTACTTCATCGGTACTGGACCTATCAATCTCCCTATCTTCTCCGGCCACAATAATAGCTGCAGCCAGATCGCTTGCTCGTTCAGGGACTACTTGTATCTCTACGGGTTTTCCACCCAGTTCAATTGGGAAAGATTCGCTCTTATTTACCTTATTGAGAACATCTTCTATGGAGATCGTGGTCAGGTAATATTTTTTGACATGGGGGTGAATACGGGATGTAATTTGCCAAATCCAGAAACAGAGTAACAACACCAGCAGAGCCAGTAAAAGAAAAACTATCGTTCCTGTCTCTATTACACCTTTGACAAAGAGTAGGTAAGCTGCGTAGATGAGTATTCCTGCTGCGAAAATCCCAAGTATAATTGCTGCTATTTTCCAGATACTTTTCCTCGCCATGATCTCCTCCACTGTAAATTATTTCAAATTAAGTTGGATGATAAATGCGATCAGTAATCAACTGCACAATAGGTGCCTTTCAGCTCGTCATGCATCAAACAAAGGCACCCAAATATTTACAAAGAGCGTCAAAGAAAAATTACAATCAGAGAAAGAAGATGTTTTATCTGTTCAATCCTCCTCCAAGTCCTATCTTGACTTGTAAAATTAAACTTATTATCAATCACTTATACATGATAAAATCGAATCTAAACCGCCTGTATTCTCTATAAGTTCCTCTATGGCAGCCGTCATTTCTTCCAGATTCATAGGCCACGTATACTGCCTGCTTGATAAGGAAAGACAATATAGAGTATCTCGCCAGATGGAACACCTGATCCATTTTTTGGGTTCACGTTTGTCCCCCCAAGCCTTTCTGCCAAACTGATGGAAACTTCTCCAAGAGCAGCTTGACTTGGTCCGATATCGGCAACAACAAAGGCTGTCTGAGCTTTTGTAGACAAATTAATCGCTACACCAAGATCTCCGATCAGTCCTGTCCCTTTAAGCTTGTAAAAAGTCCTGGGAAAAATAAAAAAAGGAATATGTCGGGAATCTACATATCTACTGGTGTCTGTAACAGCTTTTGCACCATCGATGAGAGATGTTTTGGAAACGAAATACCCTGCAAACTCTCCTGTTTCCTGTATATACCCTTTATTTAAGTCATCAGGGTCAACGACTAATATATCTTTCCACCAAGACTTGTCTGGATACCCTGCATTCCCAAGCCAGTCCAAGCCGATATTGTCAGGATGATAGGCATTGGGAGCGCCATCAGCATCCACGGCCATATGGCTGGTTGAAAAAAAGTAGGTTTGGGCATTATTTTGTATGAATAATTCTGTGTTTTTATAAGTCTGCCAGGATTTAAAATCACAGCCTTCAGCCCTGGAATTTACAGCAGACAAGCCCAGCAAGAGCACACAAATCAAATACACAACAAAACGCATAGTCAGCTCCTTATGAAATTTGGATGTGAGCAGCAGAACTTCTAAACAGGGTTAAGCGTACCTTGATGCCCTATTTTTTTTGCCTTATACGAGACTTGAAATCGAAACACATACCATAATAGCAACCTTACAATTGACCTGCCTATTCTTTACTCTCATCTACCTTGAGCAAAATGATTCCACCAGCGATCAATAGAATTAAAATGGAAAGCACTCCATATTTACTCTCTCCTGTAATTCTGCCAATCACGCCCATCATGAGTGGACCGAGAATTGCCGCAAATTTGCCGCAGATATTATAAAATCCAAAAAACTCAGCACTCCGCTGGGCAGGTATTATCTTTCCAAAATACGACCTGCTCAGAGCCTGAATTCCTCCCATGGAGGTGGCCACCATGAAGGCAAGAACCCAAAACATAATAGTTTTGGTCTGCAAGGAGTCAAAAGAAGGTAATAAATAAGCGAGAAAGGTGATAATCAAATACACTCCGATCCCGACCAGCAGCATGTTTTTAGCTTTGAACCTGGTAGCCAGCTTGCCATAAAGAAGAGCACAGGGAAAAGCCACAACCTGAATCATGAGAATTGCCAGAATAAGCATGGTAGAATTCAGGCCGAGCTCAACACCATAGGCCGTTGCCATGGTAATAATCGTGTCCACACCATCAATGTAGAAGAAATAACCAATGAGAAAGAGAAACGGCTGCCTGTAACGACGAATTTCTCTGAAAGTATCAATTAATCGCTTGATTGAATCAATAACAGGTTGCGTGGAACTTGGGATATAATGGGTTTGATGGACATTTTTTATAAAAGGAATGGCAAAAAATAACCACCAGACACCCACTATTATAAAACCTATCTTGGTCTGCAAGGGAGGCAGGGCTGAAGAACCACTGCTTTTCATACCAATCAGGATTAGGGCCATGACAAGAATAAATGGTATGACACTCCCTATATATCCCCAGGCATATCCATGGGAAGAGACATGGTCCATCCTCTTTTTTTGGGTAACGTCTGGTAAAAAAGAATCATAAAAAAGATTGGCGCCAGCAAAACCAACCTTGGCCAGGATAAAAACAAGCAGGCAATAAATCCAGGCACCCTCACTGACAGAGGACAGCAGAAAGGTCGCGCCAACACCAAGCACGAAAAACACCATAAAAAATTTCTTTTTAAATCCTTTATAATCAGCAAAGGTGCCTAAGATGGGCGCTGAAATGGCTAAGAAAAGAGATGCTATAGAGTTGGCAAAGGCCCAGTTGGAAGTCGAGACAGCAGGCTCCATAGAACCAGCAGCATATTCCTTGAAAAAGATAGGCATAATGGTTGTGATCACAATAAGGACAAAGGCGGAGTTGGCGATATCATAGACAATCCAGCTTTTCTCAATCTTGTTCAGGCGTTCCAAAGATCCTCCCGTTTTCATCTGTTTTGCTGGCTTTGTTATTTTTTGTCCGTTCGTTTCTTTTTTCCACTACCTGGCAAAACTAAATGGCCTGGTAATCAGAACAATAATTCATTGGCCTTCGGTATTCTTGAAATTAAAAAGCAATAAATAATGATACCCATTGGTCAGGTCTGAGCCTACTATTTACCGCTTTTTTTCCAATAAGAGTAAATTAGGGCCTGGGAGAAAAATAAGTAAGGAGCTATATATAGTTAAAAAATGTAATGTTAAACAAATGTGGAAATGTTTAATTCCGCAACCTCGCTTTACTTCCTTTACCTTTCTCAGGTGAATTGCCATGGATGATACACGCCCAGATGAAAAATCCTCAATGTTTATGGCCAATCATCTCCCTGTTTTTTTGACCAATTTCGGTATTAATTTTTGCATTGATGGACCACAGCTTGAGTATTTCGTTTACAAAAAAACAACTGGGCAAGATATTTCCTGTTCGCTGACTATAGACTTCGATAAACCATCAGGACAGATTAACGTGATGACTTTCTATCCTGGTTTATTGCTGCATCCTAGAACCCGGTACTTCTCCGCTGTCTGTTTTTTTATGGTTTTGAATCACTTTGCAAATTTTCATCATATTACATTTGATTGTCGAATTTGTCTCAATACCAAGCAAGAAGTTTTCGATGACTTTTATTCATTGCTCAAAGACTTTGATTTTCATGTTATGTTAATCGGCAAAGATAATCGTGTTGAGATTGAAAGTTGCTTCTTTCCTTTAGATATTGATACCTCAATGCTCATTGAAAGAGCCTTGGAATTATAATTTTCTGAAATTTAGTTTACTACGAGGACACCATACTTAATTATGAATATATGGTTTGAGAGTTAGGTATGGTTTCCCCGGAATTTGATAGTGTATGCTTTTGTTATGTTGCTATGCAAAACTGTTTTTGATAATTACATCATTAAGATCCAGCTGCCCCGGTCGTGGCCAAGGCTCTTTTGTACCCTTGCCAATTGCTACAAACATTGCAATTACATGGTCATCGGGAAGACGAATAAGTTCGGCAACTTTTTCAAAATCGAAACCATCCATTGGACATGAATCGTAGCCCATTGATTTTGCAGCAAGCATCAATGTTTGTGCTGTTATTCCACAGGATCTCATGGCCTCATCTCTCTGTACTTGCTCTTTACCCCGGTAGTAATTGTCGATAGCCGGAATCATAAACTCCTGGACCTCTTTTGGGGCATTGACCCAGTATCTGTTAGGCTGCTTCTCCCATGACTTCAGATCAGCACAGAGAACAACGAATAACGAAGCATCTGTCACTTGTGCTTGATCCCAAGCCACTTCTCTGATTTGTTTGCGCAACTCAGTATCTGTTACCACAACAAAACGCCAGTTTTGAATATTGAACGCCGTAGGAGAAAGAATGGCTAGGGACAATAGCTCATTTATTTCGTCAGAAGTCATTTTATGGTTTGCATCATAGTGCTTAACAGCTCGTCGTGTTTGTATTGCTTGCTCTGTCTTCATAATTTTCACCTCTCCTTCTTTGTTTTTTACACAACAGGTAATGGTAACCGGCTGCGACGACTATGCGAGTGCTACCGAACTATTCAAATTTATTACAGAAGTGTTTTCCATCCGCATTGATTGGATGGTTAAAATAAAGGGATCTAAAAAGAATGTTTTAAGAAAAAAAAGCTCTTTTGTTGTATTTTGTCTTAACACATCAAGTTATTAGCTAGGTCCAACTAGAATTTACTTATTTTAAATACGGTTTCATTCAATTTTTGCCCAAATGAATGGGAAGCATACTCCAGCAACACCTATAAGCATTAAGATCCAATATATTGAGAATATAAAGTTTATAGCTTCACTCTTATCGATAAAAAGTAGTGTTATAGAAAGTATCAACCCGGAAATGCAAAAAGATACCGCTAGACTTCCATATATGCATCGAGACAGTTTGCTTTTAGAATGAAGCCCGGAAAAGTATATTTTGTTTGAGGGTCTGCTATTAATAATGAAAATAATAGAAGTAACTACAGCACCAAACAAGAGTACAAGTAACTTGTCGATGAATGTAACAACATCAGGAGGCATTA
>CAMYOP010000058.1 GCA_947260045.1 uncultured Desulfobulbaceae bacterium | reverse complement strand
AATTTTCGCTTAAATAACGCGAAAAAAATTCAGTCCCCTATGGTTTGAGGAAAAATTGAATCTGTCACCCGTATTAGCTGAGCTTCATTGGTAATCAGGAATTATATAGTGTAGCTTATTGATAGTATTTGGGATGAGGTAGAAAACTTCCTTCAGAGGAGATAGGTACCATGGAAAGTTTTTCTCCAGGACTGGGTCAAAAGAAAAAATCATCTATCATCCTGGTGGATGATGAGCAGTCTATCTTGACTGAATTAGAAATTATTTTATGTCGTACCTATGACGTAAAAACTTTTGTCAATCCAGAGCTTGTTGAAGAGTATGTAGATAATAATGATGTGGATCTCATTGTCTGTGATGAAATGATGCCAGAGCTCCGAGGGAGTGAACTTCTTAGCAGGCTACATAAAAATCATCCTGATGTCTGCAAAATTGTTTTGTCTGGTCAGGCTGAAAAAAATGACGTTGTGAAGGCCATCAATGAAGGAAGGATTTTTTCTTTTCTCTTTAAGCCTGTGAACAGACAGCAACTCTTAAATGTTATTGAAAAAGGTATTGAAAACAGACAGATGCGACTCCTGCTGGAGTTGCAGAATACAGAGCTGAAAGATCTCAATGATAATCTGGAGAAAAAGGTAAAAGAACGTACCACTCAACTTATCAAGGCCCATAAAAGACTGGAGCAGCTTGATGAGAACAAGATGGCCTTCTTGATATACCTTTCCTATGAGATGAGTTCACCTTTGGATCGTATTAGAAAGCTTGTCACTGCAATTTTTTCATATTTTGGTGTTGCTGGTCAGGATTTAGAACCTGTTTCTGAAAAAATTATGATTCAGGGAGTAGTCAATAAACTCCTTAAATATGAGGATCACTTTGCCAAGGCAAAAGCACTAACCATTGAAAACCTTGTGGAAGAAGATGCTACGGTGGAGGCCGATCCGAAATATTTGGAACATATCCTGAAAACGCTCATCCATAATGGAGTGGTTTTTTCTCAGGACGGCGCGACAGTGACCCTGATAACAGAACAGGGAGCTGACGGAAAAATACGTTTCATTGTCAAAGACAGTGGCAGGGGATTTTTAGAAGAAGATAAGGAGCTTATTTTTAAGCCTTTTCTGCTCCCACCGGAAAAACGTTCAGCAAATGGTTTTGGTTTGAATCTGCCCCTGGCCAAAATAATGGTTGATGCCATGGGCGGAACTATTATCGGGGAGAGTTCAGGTGTGGACCAAGGGGCAACTTTCACCCTGACCCTCTGATATTTCAAAAAAACATCTATAAACAAAAAAAGCCTCACAGCAAATGCTTGTGAGGCTTTTTTGTTTTTTACCCTTTTACCAAACTTTATTAAGCTTTTTTCAGGGATGGGATAAATTTGTTGATAACGTAGAAGATGACAAATGGAGTCGCCGCTACAGTCAACGCACCCAGAATACCTTCTCTATACAGTTCAAGATGGTGTGGGATAAAAGGTACATCGTAATGCATGAAGCCGGCAAATGACAGTGAGAACGCCTGACCGCCGATAACAACATTCCAACGCATCATGAATACTCCAAACAAGATGAGAGCAAGGGCAATTGCTGTACGTTTGATTTTAGCCCCAGGTATCATGAGCATTAAAAATGGCAGAACATTACCAACACCATACTGCAGAATAAATATTTTGAAAAAGTCTTCAGTGTACATAACCTCACGCAGAATGTCCCAGGACTTCATGGCGGTGTATCCACGGAAAATAATGTCAAGGAGCTCAAGGGTAATAGCCGCCAGCAAAAAGCCAATCAAATATTTTGTCGTCTTTTTGATAACATCAAGCTCAACTCCAGCAATTATCTGTACGGATTCATCACCGCGACCACGAGCCATGGTAGTGGTAAATTTTTTCCATTCCATGATTACGATGTAGGTCAACATACAAAGAGCAATACCAGAAACTACTGCAGACATGATGAAAATAACAGGCATCAAGGGAGACATCCACAGAGCATTTGCTTTAACGGAGCCGAAGATGAAACCTGCATAACCATGAAGGAAACAGGCAACCGGAATACCGATAGCAGCAAGAATGGTGACAGCCTTTTTATCTTTGGCCACTGCTTGATCGCCCACATCAAAGGCACCGAGGGTGAGAACCATATACACCATGCGTTTCATTTTGAGGACAGCACTTGTGGTATCTTTTAAGGCATGAACCTGTTCGACAAAGTATTTGCGGTAGACAAACCAGATTTCACTCAGGACGATCATGCTATAGGTGGAAAAGACGATACCAAAGGCTGCAATTGCCGAAGTAAAATGAGGTGTAAACATGACATTTATACCCCTGAGCGGCTGTTGAAGATGAAGCATCAGTGGCATCATAGCAACTGGAAGAAGGGCCAGAGAAAAGACAAGGGAAAACTTTGCAATATCTTTCAGGTCGTCCTGACCAAATACGTGGTAAAGGGAAGAAAGGACAAATGCGCCTGCCACAAGACCAGTCATGTATGGATACATGACAATTGTTAATCCCCAGTAAATAAACTCATTTGGATAGACAAAAAGATGTTTGATTGTCCAATCCGCACCATGTGTAATTATCTGTTCTGTCATTGCCTTACCTCACATTCCTATCAAGACCGATATAAAAGACATGCGGCTTGGTACCGTATTCATCTTTTAAAACTGCTACGCGTTCAGTCAAAATGATTTTTGTAGTTGGATCATCCGGATTTCTCAAATCACATACCTGGCGTGCACCAAAAGCACAGGCATCAACACACGCTGTATCCATGCCCTTTACAAGCCGGTGGTAACAAAAGGTGCATTTATCAGCCACTTTATGGATTGGGTGAAAAAATCGGACGCCATAGGGACAGGCCATGATACAGTAACCGCAACCGACACACCAGCTGCGATCAATCAGGACTACACCGTCTTTGGTCTTGTAGGTAGCGCCAACCGGGCAAACCTGGACACAAGCAGGTGTATCGCATTGGTTGCAGAGCTTGGGAACAAAAAAAGCTTTATCGATATCTTCCGGATTCACCTCGTGGTGAGCAATCTCCTCACTGGTGAAGCCATCACGCGCACCTTTAGGAGAGTCGATGTGGGATTCTCCATCTTTTGTGATGACATAACGTTCAACCCAGGTTCTGGTTACAGGTGAGTCGTAAGGAATTTCGTTTTCGTGTTTACATGCTTTGACACAGAAACCACAACCGACACATTTATTCGTATCTACCAGGAAGGCATAACGGGTCTTGGAAGTTTCTACGGCTTCTTTGGCCTCAGCCGAAGACAAAAATTTTAAAGCACTCAGAGGGATAGATGCTGCTGCAGTCCCTGCAAGTGTTTTTTTCAGTAAATTTCTACGTGTTAAACTCATTATTACATATCCTCCAAGCTTGGCTTATGTGGATTATGGCATTCACTACACTGCTCTTCTGGGTTGTGATCTGCAGGATCAATTCCAGGAAGGGCACCGCGATCATTGGGATATGATAGTAATGCATGACATCTGATGCACAACTCTCTACTCATGTCGATGGTTAGAGCTTCTGGTTTCTCAGGATGCTCGAGTGCTGGACCATGGCAGTTTTCGCACTCGATATTTTTGTGCTTGGATGCCATGTTTTCTTCAAACTTATCCTCGTGACACTCCTGACAGTATTCCTTTCCTTTATAACTGATGGGGAAAACCTTCCATTCATCGACGTTACTCGCTCGATGGTAACCAAAGGTGAAGTTCTCACCATGGACTCCAAAGTCATCGGGTACCATAAAGCTCCTGACCGTCAACAACAATGCGATCGCCAAAATCGCCACGAAGAGCGGTCGCAACACATGATTCTTCATAAAATACACTCCTTGTTTCGCTGCCTATAGCAAAAAAACCTACCTGCCTGCTTGCCTAAAAAAAAATTATATGAAAATACTCTGGAAAAGTATGATTGCATATTCAGTGTACATCTGTCTGATGCACAAGTCCTGCTGCAACGCAACAGGGGTCAAATTATCTATATAATTCCATATTTCCTTAATGATCCAGGAAGGTGTATGGAGTTAACAGTTATAAAATGTTAATATAATAGAAATGAATGACGATTCATTTCCAGGTTTTTGGTGTAGCAATATCTTTACTGAATGTACATCGACAATTCTTTCAGTTCTAAAGAAAGTGAGTATGAAGAACGAAAATAAACAACAAGTTGGCTTGATAGTCAAGGGAAGAGAATGTGAAAAAAAGAGTGTGTTACAGGCTATTTTGGATAACTTTTTGAATTTACATTTTTTTTTGTATCCCATTTTTTTTTGGTCTTGCTTTATTTTGATTAAGTTTTTTGCCTTTTGAGACCATTTTTGGTATTTTTTAAACAATGTTCAACGATTAAATCTCTCTCGAAAATATTGGGAGACAATGATTCTCAGGCATGGCATTTTTATCTCTTGGCTGTTGATGCATATTTTGTTTCTTTGTTAAAATTAAAGGCAGATTTTTTAGATATTGTTTTGTTTATCAGTCGCTGGCTTGTAGGATAATAGTAATATGCAGTAAGATGGGTGGGTGATGAAGTCTTATTACATAAAAATGATATAATTATTTGATTATCACTAAACCTCAGTTGGAAACTAAAAGAGAGGGGACCGATTTTATTTTTCCGTTATTATTCGGGAGACAGAATAATTTTCGCTGATAATACGCGGAAAAAATTCGGTCCCCTTAGGCTTAGGAAAAATTTAGGTAAGCACAGGCTCCGATCTGTCTCCCGCTATTAACTGAGTAACTGAGCTTTAGTAGTAATCATGTATACTTATAACGATTATTAAAGAAACCTATGGGGTGGAAAGATGCTGCAAACATCATCTTGTATTGTCTCGCGATATCTGTCAGCTGTAATAACATTTGTTCTTTTCTGTTGTCTTATTGTTCCTGGTACTGCCAATGGCAAAGAGTCTCTTACCTTAGGTTTGTTGCCTGAAATGAATGTATTTTCGCAATCCAAGCGTTTTCAACCACTTGCTGTTTATCTCTCTAAGAAAATAGGAAAAGAAGTGCGGTTCACTATTTTGAGCAGATATGGCAATATTATTAAAAGTCTACAAAAAAAACAGGTGGATGGAGCTTTTCTTGGATCTTTTACCGGCACGTTGGCAATTCATCAATTGGGCGTTGAACCCTTGGCCCGTCCTGTGAACCTTGATGGAAGTTCTATGTATTTCGGGCATATTTTTGTTCGTAAAGATAGCGGAATCATGACTGTTGATGACATGAAAGGTAAAATTATGGCTTTTGTCGAGCAGGCCACAACAGCAGGGTATGTTTTTCCTCTGTCTTATTTGCAGCTCCATGGGGTTGAAAAATATCAAGATTTTTTTAAGGAATATTATTTTACTGGTAGTCATGATGCTTCCATATCTGCGGTTCTCAGCGGCAACGCAGATATAGGGGCGGCTAAAAATACGGTTTTTGACCATTTTCTTGAAACAAACCCCAGAGCCAGACGAGAAATAGTTATCCTGGCAAGTAGCCTGGCGGTGCCTTCAAACGGATTATGCGTTTCAAAGGATATGGATACCGAGCTGAAAAATAAACTTAAAAATACACTTTTAAGAATGAAAGAAGACAATGAAGGTAAAAAAGTGTTAAAAGTATTAAGAGCACTTGATTTTGTTGAAACAAATAAAGAGGACTATGAAGTTGTTGAAAAAATGGCTAGCCACGCAAATATCAGTCTGAGTAATTATCAATACGAGAATAAATGAAAAAACGTATTGTCCTCTCATTTGTCTTAATTTTTTCCTTTTTTGTGCTGGGGGCGGGTGTTCTTCTGTATCACCTATTTTCATCTTCTTCCAATCTTCGCTATCTCATAGGCTTACATGAAATTGGCGATATAAGGCAGGAACTCAGCTATAATCTCCAAAATGTACAACTCTATGTTCTTTCTCCGCCAGTTATTTTTACAGAACACCTCGATAAAGTTATAGAAAGCGTTGATTTACTAGACGAGTCAATTCGTGCTTGTCATGATTGCCATCATGTACCCGGCATTCGGGCCGAAATTGAGTCGACTGAGCTGCTTGTGGCTGATCTTAAGGTGGAAATGAGTCATCTGATAACTCTGGTTTCTGAAGGAGACAGGCGTCGCGATTTACAGAGAAATGTTTCTGATCTCAGTAATAAGATTAAAGATCAGGTTCATGAAATGGTGATTCGGGCAGCAACAACGATTCAAAGTAAGTCGGATTCTGTAATGTCTGCCATTGATAAATCATATGTTTATCTAGCTTTTACAATGCTGCTTGTGCTGTTGCTTGCGTTTTTTGTGGCTCAATATCTTACTAAATCCGTAACCAAACCAATTAAAAGCCTGATGGAAGGGAGTTCTGAGATAGCTGCTGGCAGATGGGGGTACCAGGTCGCATATGACGGAAAAGATGAGTTTGCTGAACTCGTTGGTATCTTTAACACCATGAGTCGTTCACTGTATACTAAGAAAAGACAACTTCATCAGCAGATGGATGAACTAAAAAATGCCCAGAATCAACTTATTCAGGCAGAAAGACTCACTGCACTTGGCTCAATGGCTGGTGGGATTGCCCACGATTTTAATAATATATTAGGTGCCATGATGGGGCATCTCAGTATCTTGAGAAAAACTATTCCTCAGGACCATGATAATATTGCCATGTTGGAAACCGTTGAAAAAGCTGGCTTCCGAGCTTCCGACTTGGTTAATCAACTCCTGACATTTTCCCGGAAAAAGACAACAAAACCGCTGCCACTTCCGATTTCAACAATTATTACAAGCGTTGTTTCAATCCTTGATTCCACCATGAAAAACAATAAAATCACTCTTACTCTGAATTTGTTTGAGCCATCACCGATAGTTTACGGAGACTCGACCCAGTTGGAACAGGTGCTGATGAATCTCTGTGTAAATGCCCGTGACTCCATGAAAGATGGTGGAGAAATAAAAATTTCCACAGTGACCAGATACCTTGATGAACAATTTGTCGAAAAATATAAACATGTGGATTTTGATCCAGGCGAATTTGTTCAAATTATTGTTGCAGACAATGGAAGCGGAATAGAAAAAAAGAATCTTACACAGATATTTGAACCGTTTTTTACCACAAAAGGAGAAGGGAAGGGAACAGGTCTGGGTTTGTCCATGGTCTATGGAATAGTACAGGCCCATGGAGGTTGTTGTTTCGTGGATTCCACTCTTGGCCAGGGGAGTACTTTTACAATCTATTTACCAGTGCATAGTCCCCCGCATTGAGTAGAAAGTGAAAGGGTGCATGGCCAAGGAATTGTTCTTAGCCGGCACTTATAAGGTGTTACTAAATACCTTGTAAATGCTGGCTTTTTTTATACGGTTTTTTCTTTATTTGCACTAGGCGACCATTTGCTCATTACAACTGAGCCAACTGCTGCCACAACACCAAAAGATAAAACACTTAAGACGAGGGGGACTCCATGTGATTTGAATAAATCATAAGCAAAGACTTTAAAGGCACTGATTATAACTACCAGTACTCCAATGGTCATCAACTCCTTGTTTCTTTTAGACAAAGCCACAAGAAGAATAATAATAGAACCGATATTGAGAAATAAAGACTGTACGCCTTTTAAGGTGTTCAGTGGGTCCGACGACAGAGCAGGAAGGAGCTGGGTTGCCCCCAGTTGCAGCATGCAGAAAAGACTGATCAGGTTGACGAGTAGCAATACGACAGCGCTTCGATCATGTCTGTCTATAGCTCCAAAGAAACCGTTGTTGGAAGAAAGGGGCGTTTTGCGCGCTGCCAGATACTGATAGCCACTTATAAGGCCAACAATGCTCGCTACCAGCATGGCCAGAAAAGGTGATGCACTGGTAGTGGCGAAGCTGCCAGTAGCAAGTGCAAGCAATCCAGTAAGCCCTTGGAGGAGGTAGGAAACAAGTCGAATGCCACCAATTTTTGAGCTTTGTGCAATGGTAAAAACACCGAGTGCTATCCCCGAAAGAATGGCTATTGTCAGCAGTATGGAGCCTGTTGCCGAAGGAAGTGCCAGGATCAGTAAAATACAACCTGCAATCATAAAACTGCAAATTGCCTTGATATCCTGTTGCGGTTTTTTAAAGAGATAAGCAGAAAAACCAAAATGAAGTAAAGCTGCAACAAGGCCAAAAAGACCTAACAGAAAAAAACTTCCTGATCCTGATTTTACGACAACCAGGGCAAGGGGAAGGGCCCATAATACGTTGAGCGTTGGCAGGCTGAGGTCAAAAACACTGAGTTGTTTTCCCTGCAGGGCTTCTTTCATGGTGCAAAAGAAAAAGAAGGCTGCAAAGAGTATCATGGTAGGGAAATACCACGCCTGCGCAAGATAAGGATCACTTGTGAGTCCTTTTTCCAGGGGAACACGGAGCCGAAAAGTCCAGAGGAGCCAGACCGTATAGCTGACAGCGAAAATCGCCAGGCGATTCCATTCTCCTTTATTCAATTTTTTAGCAGAAAAATAGACGAGAATGTTTCCAGCAAGCAGGAGCAAGATCAAAGGGGTAAAGTATGGCTTAGGGAAATCAATGAACGAGGCTATAAGACATGTACCAAAAGTAGCCAGGAAGTTAAGTCCTGGATGGTTAAATCGAATATTAACAAGGCTTGTTGTAAGCAATAGGAAAAAAAGAATTATATATACAAAAGTTGAGGAAACGGATTCAAAACGAGCATGGGTTTCAAGGGCAATACTGTACATCAGCAAAATGCCGCAGACTTCAAATACAACGGCAAGCTTGCTGCTGCGTCCAAGCAAGAAAACCGCCCAGCCGATGAGGAGAGCAGCATAACCCATGCCAAGGTAAGATCCGACTTGCAGGCCGATAACGTTATTGTCAGTCAGGGTTCTTAAGGTGAGGGCAAAGACCATGATGAAACAGACGGTTGCAATTCTTGGTAAGAGTGATGAACCTCCTACCCAGGACCATACTTTTTCTGAATTTATATCTGGTATATTGACATATGTATCTTCATCGGGTTCGCTAGTCGCTATTGATCCATTTAGTTTCTTCGTCGTGGTTTCATATTTTTCAAGGCGCTCTGTGAGGCCATTTACCTGGGTTTTGAGGAATGTTATCTCTTGATGAAGTACTTCGAAACGTTGTTCAAATGAATCATTTGACATACATATACCTTGAATCTAATTATTTACATCTCTTCATGAAAAATGATCATTGCACTCTGATCATTAAAGGTGTTACAACTGCAAACTTTTCCAGCCCAAGTGTTTCCGAGGAACCTCGTACCACGGTGTGGCATGGGTATTCAACTATAAATAAGTTTTAACAAGCTTGTCAAAGAGATTTCAATAATTCTGTTAGAAAATTTGTTTCTTCTTAAAGAAACAATGAAAAAATGTAATATGAAACCCATACGCTTGCTGCTCTCTTTCGATTGTACTATACGAATGCAAATCTTTTGATGAAGATTCCTCACTCTGGAAGAAGATAATGAAAGTAACCAGGCTTCTTTTAGTCAGACATGCTGCTGTAGATGCATTGCATCATGGCCGTTTTATTGGTTCAAGCGATGTTTCTGCAAGCACGAATGGTTTGGAAGAGGTGAGTCGGCTGATTCCCCTCATTGATGAATATTCTCCTGCCTTATGTTACGTAAGTCCCATGCTGCGTACTGTTCAAACAAAAAATGAACTGCAGCGTTTCAGTTCAAAGAAGTATCTCTTTGAGCATGATGATCGTCTGCGGGAAATAAATTTCGGCCGCTGGGAGCAAAAAACATTTCAGGAGATAAATCAGGAGGAACCTGAGAAGCTTGAAGGCTGGTCACAATATGATGACTTTGTTTTTCCAGAAGGGGAATCCATAGTTTCTTTTACAGGGCGCATAACAGAACTCTATAATGACTTGAAGCAGACAGAGGCAAGTGACGTGTTGCTTGTGACCCATGGTGGAGTAATACGTACTATGATTTGTCTGGCTCTCAAGCTTCCTGTACGGAACTATCTTTTATTTAATGTGCAGCCTGCAACCCTTACTGTGCTCGATGTATTTGAAGAAGGTGCTTTGCTTTCAGGCTTGAATAGATAATACGGCCAAGGTAATTTTATTTATTTTCGGCATTTCGTCTTAAGATAAAAGGAAAAAATATGCGATATAAAAAACGTTCGGATTCTGTAAACTATTTGGAATCGACCTTCCAAAAGATATTTCCCCAGGACTCTACTTCAAGAGAAAATGCCATAAAACACCTGGAACAATTAACCATGCCCCATTGGGCCCTTGGCGATCTTATGGATCTTGCCGTTGACCTGGCTGGAATGACACGATCACTTACCCCTCCTGTTTCCAGGAAAAAGGTGGTGGTTATGGTCGGAGACCATGGTGTAACAGCAGAAGGCGTTTCAAAATATCCTTCAGAGGTAACTGCCCAGATGGTTCATAATTTTGTTGCAGGTGGAGCAGGAATTAATGCTTTGGCAAGACAGGTTGGTGCAGAGGTAGTCGTAGTGGATATGGGGGCAACGGCCGACCTGAGTGATTTGGCCGGGCAAGATAAAATATTATCTAGAAAAATTGGCAATGGTACTGCAAATATAGCCCATGGTCCTGCAATGACCAGAACTCATGCCGTTATGGCAGTTGAAGCAGGAATTGAAGTTGCAAACCAACTGGCTCCGGAAGTGGATGTGTTTGGAACAGGTGACATGGGAATTGGTAATACTACGCCATCAACAGCCATATGTGCAGCTTTGACAGGTAAAAAAGTTGAAGAGATAACCGGTCGCGGCACTGGACTTGACGATCAGCAGTTGGCAGGAAAAATAGCAGTTATCGAAAAAGCCCTCGCTGTCAATAAACCCGATGCCAGTGACGGTTTGGATGTACTGGCTAAAGTTGGCGGTTTTGAGATTGGCGGTCTCGCAGGTCTTATCATAGGTGCTGCAGCCAATGGAAAACCTGTGATGGTTGATGGGTTTATTTCTACCGCCGGTGCCTTAATTGCCTACAGTTTGGAGCCATTTGTCAGAGATTATATCATTTGTGCTCATAGAAGTGTTGAGCAGGGGCATAGGGCCATGCATGAGGTCTTGCGATGCGAACCGCTTTTAGACCTGAACTTACGTCTGGGAGAAGGAACAGGTGCTGCGCTTGCCATGAATCTCATTGATGCTGCAGTTGCAGTCTTGACAGAAGTGGCGACTTTTGAGGATGCTGGTGTAACCGGGACACCTGATTCGTGATGAAATGGCTCATGGATTGCGCGGCGGCATTTGGTTTTTTGACCATTTTTCCAGTGCCAAAATCTGTCTATGCAAGATCGCAAGATTTTGAAAATGCAACCATTTTCTTTCCTGTTGTCGGTCTGGTCCTGGGCGGAATAGCTGCGCTATTCGCCTGGATTTTCTGGCATTTTTTCCCACCTTTGGTCGCCTCGGTTTTAATGACCACTGTTTTGCTGGCTTTTTCCGGGGCGCTTCATCTTGATGGTCTTGCTGATACTGCAGATGGTTTTTTCAGCAGCAGACCACGTGAAGAACTCCTTGAAATCCAGCAGGCGCTGCGCAAG